>NZ_KE952910.1:27779-88503 GCF_000466385.1 Aneurinibacillus aneurinilyticus ATCC 12856 | reverse complement strand
GGCACGGTCGGAAAAAGACACACTGGCCTTTCTTTTGCCGGAGCGCAGGGCACATCCAACCTCTTCTTTTTTTCGAATTTCCTACTTCCAACCACGTTATCATGTCAAAATATCAAGTGTAACTTATATATAATATCAAGGGTGTTGATTATCCAGTATGAGCCAGAATGGATCGCCATCACACCGTGCCCCAAACGGGCATCGGTTCGTCTCCCGCACCCAAGCTCAGAGGGCCGCTTTGTGGCGCCAGGGGCCGTGTCTCTTCCTCGTGAGAAAGACGAGGGAACACGCCGACGCGTGCATCTTCTTTCTTCCACCTTATGGATAATCAACAGGTGTGATACAATATATTATTTACCACTGCTAACTATTCTAAAACCGCAGATAAAAAACACGTGCCGGGCCCCCACTCGTTCCTTCAAAAAAAGGAACAACCACTTGGTATATGCCCTGCACGTGTTTTTTCTACTTAATACGCCTGCGGATTTTCACGCCAAGCTTTCAACGCCTCGATTTGTTCTGGACGAATGGTGCCTTTCTCTATGGCAACCTCGAGAAGAACGGTATAATTGCTGAGTGTCTCAAACAAAAAGCCCGCTTCTGCAAATGCCTTCTCTGCCGCAGGAAATTGGTAGGAGAAAATCGCCAGCACAGCCAGCACTTCTCCACCCGCTTCCTGCACTGCACGAGCCGCCTCAATCGAACTGCCGCCGGTAGAGATTAAATCTTCGATTACGATGACTTTGGCACCGGGTGCGAGCTTGCCCTCAATTTGATTACCTTTGCCGTGCCCTTTTGGCTTGGAGCGTACATATGCCATCGGTAAACCCAGCTCCTCGGCCACCCACGCTGCATGAGGAATACCCGCAGTTGCTGTTCCTGCAATAACCTGGGCTTCTCCATACTTTTCCCGAATTTGTGCAGCAAAAGAACGGTATATTAGCTGCCGTACTTCAGGATAAGACATCGTCATCCGGTTATCACAGTAAATTGGGCTTTTTATACCTGATGTCCAGGTAAAAGGTTCATCCGGACGCAGAGCCACCGCGTCAATATCCAACAATTTTTCCGCAATTTGTCGTGCTGTAGCTGTATTAGTCGGCATATTGCCTCACTCCTTTTAAAATGTCATGCAGGGCCTGTTTAGGCTGCTCTGCCTGCGTAATTGCCCGGCCCACTACGATGTAGTCAGAGCCGAGGGCAAACGCTTCTTCAGGTGTCGTAATACGATGCTGATCGCCCACATCCGTACCCTTAGGACGAATACCTGGGGTTACTGTCAAAAATGAGGTACCGCATGCTTCTTTAATCAATGGCACTTCTTTCGGCGAGGCGACTACACCGTCCAGACCAGCCTCCTGTACAAGGCGCGCATAGCGTACAACACATTCTTCTACACTGCCAGCAATGCCCAGCTCCGTATTCAGCATATCCTGTGTCGTGCTCGTTAACTGGGTAACACCAATCAATAGCGGACGTTGTCTACCAGCAGGGGTGCCTTTCTCTAATCCCTCGCGTGCCGCCTCCATCATTTTGCGTCCACCGGCCGCATGAACATTAACCATATCCACCCCAAGTCCAGCTACGCTTTGCATGGCGCCTTTTGCCGTATTGGGAATATCATGCACTTTCAAGTCGAGAAATACAGAATACCCTTTGCCTTTCAATCGGTTTACATAGTCCGGACCAGCCGCGTAGTATAACTGCATGCCTACCTTCACGTACACGCCCGTTCCCTCCAGCATATCAACGCAGAGATTCGCTTCTGTTACGCCCGGGAAATCGAGCGCCACCATGATGCGTCTGTTCATCCCACTCATCTCTTCCACCCCGCTCCCGTCAGCTCGCCAATAGTCTGAACACCATACTGGTCGAGCCTTGTTTCCAACTCATCAATAATCGTAGGGCATATAAGCGGGTCGACAAAATTGGCGGTACCGACCGCTACCGCCGAGGCGCCGGCCATGAAAAATTCAATGACATCATCCGCCGATTGAATTCCTCCCATACCAATAATCGGAATCTTAACCTGTTGGCTAACTTCATAAATCATGCGAATCGCAACCGGCTTAATCGCTGGCCCGGACAGGCCGCCGGTGCCATTTGCAAGAATGGGACGGCGCGTTTTCAAATCAATGCGCATGCCGAGCAGCGTATTAATCATACTGAGACCATCCGCGCCAGCCGTTTCTACCGCTTTCGCAATGGCGACAACATCTGTAACGTTTGGTGATAATTTAACAAACACCGGCACCTTGCTGACTTTTTTGATTTCCTCCGTCAGTTGTCCCGCAATCTTCGGATCTGTCCCAAATGTAATCCCACCGCATTTAACGTTCGGGCACGAGATGTTCAGTTCAATTCCCGCCACGTTCGGCGCTTCGCTTACCCGTTCTGCTACCTTTATATAATCATCCGTTACCGTACCCGCTACATTAACGATGACAGGCAGTTGATCAAACTTCCCAAGCCATGGAAGCTCATAGGCCATTACATCATCGAGCCCTGGATTTTGTAGACCGATTGCGTTCAGCATACCACCCGGTGTTTCTGCGACACGCGGCGTCGGATTCCCCTGCCGCTCCTCTACTGTGGTCGCTTTTACGGCAACTGCACCCAGCTTGTTCAAGTCATAGAACTGTGCATATTCACGTCCGAAGCCGAAGCAGCCAGATGCGGGCATCACCGGATTTTTCATTTTGATGCCTGCAAGATTGACCGCGAGACGGTCCTTTGCCGATATCGTCATACGAGCTGCACCTCCCCGAATGCAAAGACAGGTCCGTCAGAACAGATTTTGCGGTATTTCTTGCCTTCGCCCGGCTCTTGAACCGAACAGACACAGGCGAGACAGGCGCCAATTCCACAGCCCATGCGTTGCTCAAGCGAAATGTAGCCTTCTTTTCCTGCCGCTTGGTATGTATCCTGTAACGCCCGCAGCATCGGTAGCGGACCACATGAATACAAAGCATCCCACTCTGACATTGCCAATCCATATGCCTCTGTCAGTACGTCTGTAACCAGACCTTTTACACCAGCCGTCCCGTCGATGGTAACTATATGGACTGCACCCAGCTCAGCCAGCTCCTGCTCCAGAAATACTTGTGAGGCCGTACCAAATCCGATAACGAACGTTACACGTACGCCCCGTTTTTTGAGCTCTTTACCAAGGTAATATAACGGCGGAACACCAATGCCGCCTCCGACGAGCAGCACGTGCTCGCCAGCTTTTCGTCCTTCTATCGGAAATCCTTCTCCCAACGGACCAAGAATGTCTAGCGGCTGACCCGGTACGTATTGGCTTAATACATGTGTGCCGTGACCTTCCGCACGATATATCATCGTCATTCTGCGGCGTTCGATGTCCACATCACAAATACTGATAGGGCGGCGTAATAAAGGATCGATGCCTGTGCCGCACTTAACGTGTACGAACTGGCCGGGCTGCGTCATGCAGCCCACCAGCTCTCCTTCCACTTCCAATCGGAAAATCCGTTCGGCAATACTCAAATTAGAAATGACGTTCAACACGCCCTTATTCATGCACATATGCCCCCTCTGATGCTGCAAAGCGCGGCATAGACTCTGCGCTGAACGTAATTGCTTCGAGCACACGGAGCAGCGCTTGTGCCGTATCAAGCGATGTCAGACAGACGACGCCGTTCTCCGCTGATTCACGACGAATACGGAATCCATCACGTTCAGGCGTTTTACCTTTCGTCAATGTATTCAATACGAAGCTTGCTTCTCCTTCACGGATAATATCGAGCATATTCGGCGAGGCTTCGTTTACTTTGCGCACACACGTTACGTTCATTCCTTTGCCCTCCAGGTAACGCGCCGTTCCTTCTGTTGCCAGCAATTTAAAACCGAGTCGATGGAAGCTTTGAATAATATCGACCGCTTCTTCTTTGTCTTTGTCGGCAACCGTCACCAGCAGCGAACCGTGTGTCGGAATGCTCATACCGGAAGCAATAAGTCCCTTATATAGTGCTTTAGCTAGATTTGTATCGCGCCCCATGACCTCGCCCGTCGACTTCATTTCCGGTCCAAGCGTTGTATCAACCCGACGCAGCTTGGCGAAGGAGAACACCGGAACTTTTACGGAAACATGATCCGCTTCCGGATGGTACCCCGGAGTGTAACCAAGTTCTGGAATCGTATGGCCGAGAATCACTTTAGTAGCAATGTTGGCCATCGGCAGGTTAGTGATTTTGCTTAAGAAAGGTACGGTACGGGAAGAACGCGGGTTAACCTCCAGCACATATGCCTTATTTTTATGGATGACGAATTGAATGTTAAGCAAGCCTTTGATTTGCAGGCCCCGCGCGATGCGGGTCGTCATATCAATCAATTCTTCTTTTAGTTGGCCCGGAATGGTCTGCGCTGGATATACAGCGATCGAATCGCCCGAGTGAACCCCGGCCCGTTCGATATGCTCCATAATCCCGGGAATCAGCACATTTTCGCCATCACTAATCGCATCCACTTCCACTTCCGCACCCATCAGGTACGTATCGACAAGCACTGGATGATCCGGATTGATTTTAACTGCTTCACGCATGTATGTTAGTAATTCCTGCTCGTTATAGACGATTTCCATGGCGCGGCCGCCCAATACATAGGACGGACGAACAAGTACCGGATATCCGAGAGAATCCGCAGCTTCTACCGCTGCTTCTACCGTCGTTACCGTTTTACCCGGCGGCTGTGCAATATCAAGCGAACGAAGCAGCTTTTCGAATTTCTCCCGATCTTCTGCCGCATCGATATTGGCTAGGTCGGTTCCGAGAATTTTCACACCGGCCTCTTCAAGGTCAGCCGCTAAATTAATGGCTGTCTGGCCTCCGAACTGTACGATAACACCTTCCGGCTTCTCCTTCTCGATGATATGCAGTACATCTTCAATGTAAAGCGGTTCAAAGTAGAGACGATCCGAGGTGCTGAAGTCGGTCGAGACTGTCTCTGGATTGTTATTAATAATAACCGCTTCATAGCCCATTTCTTTTAATGCCCAAACGGCATGCACTGTCGAATAGTCAAACTCAATGCCCTGTCCGATACGAATCGGACCAGAGCCAAGTACAATGACGCGCGGTTTGCCCGTCTCTTCTCTCTCATCCTCATCTTCATAAGTAGAATAGTAATACGGTGTTGCCGCTTCGAATTCCGCAGCGCATGTATCTACCATCTTGTAAACAGGGGTGAGGCCGGCTTCTTTGCGTCGGGCTTCAACGTCCGAGGAAGCAAGCCCGGTCACCTCTGCGATTCGACGATCTGTAAAGCCCATGCGCTTAGCCTGGCGCAGCATTTGCATATCGAATGTGCGGGAAGCTATTGCTTCTGCCATTTCCTTTTCGAGATGAATAATATTTTTAAACTTCGCAAGGAAGAAGTAATCAATTTTGGTTAATTCATGAATCTTCTCCTCAGTCATACCACGGCGCATTCCCTCCATGATAAGGAATAAGCGCTCATCATCCGCTTTTACTAGACGGTGTTCCAGCTCTTCCTGACTGAGTTCTTTTGCTTCTGGCAATTCGAGGCTATGCAGGCCGATTTCGAGCGAGCGCACAGCTTTATGCAGCGACTCTTCCAACGTACGGCCAATAGCCATAACCTCGCCGGTTGCTTTCATCTGCGTACCGAGTTTACGGTTGGCGGAGATGAATTTATCGAACGGCCAGCGCGGAATTTTCGTGACAATATAATCGAGCGTCGGCTCAAAGCATGCATATGTCTGCTCTGTTACTGGGTTTTTCAACTCATCCAGTGTGTAGCCCACTGCAATTTTTGCTGCCATTTTCGCGATGGGATAGCCAGTTGCTTTGGAGGCCAGGGCAGATGAGCGACTTACACGCGGGTTTACCTCAATGATGTAATATTGGAAGCTGTCCGGGTCAAGCGCCAGCTGTACGTTACATCCGCCTTGAATGTTAAGCGCCCGAATAATCTTCAATGAAGATGAACGCAGCATTTGATATTCACGGTCTGACATCGTCTGGCTCGGCGCTACGACGATACTATCGCCGGTGTGAATGCCGACCGGGTCAATATTCTCCATATTACATACGACGATGGCATTATCAGCTGCATCACGCATAACTTCGTACTCGATTTCTTTAAAACCCGCAATGCTTTTCTCTACAAGGCACTGAGTAATCGGGCTGTATTTCAGACCGCTGGCAACAATTTCTCGCAGTTCTTCTTCGTTCGTTACAATACCGCCGCCTGTACCACCCAGTGTATAAGCCGGACGGACAATAATCGGGTATCCGATACGTTCAGCGAACTTCAACGCTTCTTCTACCGTGTGAATAATATCGCTCGGCGGTACCGGTTCACCGATTTCCTGCATCAAGCTACGGAACAAATCGCGGTCTTCCGCTTTTTTAATGGCTTCAAGGTCTGTTCCAAGCAACGCTACGTTCTCTTCCTCCAGAATGCCGGCTTCATCCAGTTCCATCGCAAGATTTAGCCCTGTCTGCCCCCCAAGGGTAGCCAACAAACCGTCCGGTTTCTCCTGGCGGATGATGCGTGTGACGAACTCTTTCGTCAGCGGTTCGATATACACTTTATCGGCCATATTCGTATCGGTCATAATCGTCGCTGGATTACTGTTGACCAGAATGACTTCGAAGCCTTCTTCTTTTAAGGCCTGGCAAGCCTGGGTTCCGGCATAATCGAATTCTGCGGCCTGTCCGATGACAATCGGGCCTGAGCCAATCACAAGGATTTTCTTGATGTTATCGAGTCGTGGCATGCGCTTTTTCCCCCTTAACAAATGTGGCTACCTGCTCTAGGAAGCGGTCGAATAAGTAATTGGAATCGTATGGTCCCGGCGCAGCTTCTGGGTGGTACTGCACAGAAAACGCCGCATGTTTTTTATGAATAAGGCCTTCTACTGTCCCGTCATTAAGTGCGATATGGCTAACTTCAAGCTCAGTGTTTGCCACTGAATCAGCGGATACAGCATAGCCGTGGTTTTGCGAAGTAATATGCGTGCGGCCGGTAACAAGCTCTTTCACCGGGTGGTTGCCTCCCCGATGACCAAACTTCATGCGCTCCGTATCAGCACCGCAGGCCAGTGCAAACAATTGATGACCGAGACAGATACCGAACAGTGGATATTCCCCAAGAATCTCTTGAATCATGCGGATTGCTTCCGGAACATTCTTCGGGTCTCCAGGTCCGTTAGATAACAGAATTCCGTCGGGACGAATGCGGCGAATTTCATCAGCGGTAACATTATACGGGGCAACAATAACGTCACAGCCTCGGTTAGTTAGCTCTCGCAGAATACCGTACTTGGCTCCGAAATCGACCAATACGATACGCGGCCCTCGGCCTGGCACCGGAAAAAGATTTTTCGTGGAAACCCGAGCTACCTGATCCTCCATAAGCGGAGCTTTCAGCTTTTCAAGCAGTGATTCTACGGATTCACCTGATGTGGTAATTACACCTTTGAGCGTACCGTGCTGACGAATAATGCGTGTTAATTTGCGTGTATCCACTTCTGCAATGCCTGGAATTCCATACTCCTTCAGCATTGCATCAACTGTTTGCTCATTGCGCCAGTTGTTTGGCACTTCGCAATGTTCACGTACAACGAATCCGTGTAAAAATGGACGCATGGATTCAAAATCGTCACGGTTAATCCCATAGTTTCCGATCATAGGATAGGTCATCGTAACAATCTGTCCGCAATACGACGGGTCGGACAATACTTCCTGATAGCCCGTAATCCCGGTATTGAATACGACCTCGCCGAGCGACTCTTCTTCCGCTCCGAACGACTTTCCAATGAATACTGTACCGTCTTCCAATACGAGTCTCGCTTGTTTTACCATTATTGTCTCGCTCCTTCGCTGTTCATCTCATCTGCCTGCCATACCACTTGACCTTCTAGCATGGTCAATACCGGCCAACCTTTTAATCTCCAGCCAGTGAATGGCGTGTTGTGTCCTTTGCTTGCAAAATCTTCAGGATTTACCTCTTTTTCTGTTTCCAAATCAATGACCGCAATATCGGCAATTGCGCCTTCCTGCAAAGTACCCCATGGCAGATTAAATACGTCCGCCGGCACTTTTGTCATGCGTTCAACAATCTCTTGCAGCGTGAATGAACCTTCAAGTACTAGCTTAGTGTAAAGGAGCGGAAAAGCCGTTTCCAGGCCGACGATGCCGAATGGCGCAAGCTCCATGCCACGCTGTTTTTCTTCTGCTGTATGCGGTGCGTGGTCGGTAACAATCATATCGATAGTACCATCTTTTAATCCTTCAATAAGCGCGTCACGGTCGCGGCGAGAGCGCAGTGGCGGATTCATTTTATAATTGGCATCTAAGGCTGGAATATCTTCATCGCATAGCAAGAGGTGATGCGGACATACTTCCGTTGTCACTCGTGCGCCACGCTGTTTTGCTTCACGTACCAGACGTACTGATTCAACCGTACTGATGTGACATACATGGTAGTGTACGCCTGTCGCTTCGGCCAGCAGGATATCACGGCCAACATGAATGGATTCTGCTTCGGACGGAATTCCTTTTAACCCGTGCTTTTCACTAAATACACCTTCGTGTACGCAGCCTCCTTCAGCCAAACTATCATCTTCGCAATGTGCAATAACTGGCAGGCCCAGCCCTGTTGCCACTTTCATCGCATCTTTCATCACTTGACTTGTCTGTATACCTACCCCATCATCAGATACTGCGATAACTCCTGCTTCCTTCAATGCTGACATGTCCGTCAGCTCTTTACCGAGTTCTCGTACTGTGATTGCGCCAATCGGCAGAACGCGGGCACTGCCTTCCGCCTTTGCTTTGCTGAGAATTTGTTTTACCGTTTCCGGCGTGTCAATGACAGGACGAGTATTCGGCATACATGCTACCGTAGTAAATCCGCCGCGCGCTGCAGACGCCGTTCCTGTAGCAATCGTCTCCTTCGCCTCGAATCCCGGCTCCCTCAGATGAACGTGCATATCAATAAAACCTGGTGTAACCAGCTTGTCTGTTGCATCAATTACTTTGTGGTCAGCAATTTCTAAACCGTCCCCAATTTTTTCAATGGTGTTTCCCTCGATTAAAATATCTTTTATTACTAATTCTCCGTTTACTAGCAATCGACCATTTCGTAAAATTGTACCCATCGTATTCTCCCCTTTATCATAAAATCATGTTCAATTTGCACTGTTTTGGTATACGCCAAGCAAAAAGGGCTTCCTACCGTCCCGTTCGGTAAGAAGCCCTTTTGTATATGCACTCGGAAAAAAGGAGCCTGTCTTTCCCAATCATCCGTCTTTGCGACCAGATGAAGGCTGCTTTCTCCTGTTTCATATACACCACGGCATCCTTACCAGGCTCACGGGACTGTTTTAAAGGATGATTATGATGCTTGCTTATGCAATTGTTCATTTTTTTTACCGTTGTTTCCAAAAGCGACCTCTTTATTCGGCAATACTGCGTGCAGCAGCATGCCGAGGAAGGTAGCCATTGCAATATTATCGACAGTCAAGTGTGCTATGAAATTGCTGAACGTTATTTCGTGGAAGTCCAATTTGAACCCTCCAATTCCAGTTACGAGCACAATTGCTGCAACCACCATATTTCGCTTATGAGCAAAGTCAATATTATGTTCAACATACATGCGCATACCTTGTACTGCGATAATACCGAACAGCACAATGGTGACACCGCCTAATACCGGCTTTGGAATCGTCATGAGCAGGGCACCGATTTTACCTACGAAGGCGAACAAAATCGCGAAGCAGGCCGCACCACCAATAACCACGCGACTGTACACTTTCGTCATGGCCAAAACTCCCATGTTCTCTCCATATGTTGTGCTCGGCGGCCCTCCTAGAAAGGAAGCGAAAATAACCGCTACACCATCGCCTGCAACCGAGCGGTGCAGGCCCGGGTCGCGCATCAAGTCACGATTCATAATATTGGCTGTCACCAGTAGGTGACCGATATGCTCAGCCAGTGTAACGAAGGCTACAGGTGCAATAATAAGTGCAGTCATCCATGCAGTTGGAGACGTAAACGCATCAAGCACCTGGCCTGTAACAAAATGTTCTTTCATCCACATACTCGGTGTAATAAAGAGCGGCGCTGCCGCTACGCTTTTAAAGTCAATCCATTCCGGATGACGAATGTACGTATAGATATAACCAACAACCATTCCCATTAGAACCGGAAGTACAGATAAAAAACCACGGAAGAACAGATTAGCGATTACTGTCATCGCTAATGTCACAAACGCTACTTCTACTGCAGCAAGTGAGTATGCGGGCTTAGCCGGGTCACTTAGCGGGTCATTCAATGCCCAGCCGACCGCTACACCGGAAATGCTCAGACCGATAACGATAATAATCGATGCGATAAGCACAGGCGGAAGCAGACGATTGAGCCAATTAATCCCTGCCATTTTGACAACCAGCGCTACCACGAGGTAGACCAGACCTGCAATGAAGCAGCCAAGCATGGCCGTTCCAACTCCCTGACTTGCGCTTACGGTAATAATCGGACCGATGAAAGCGAAGGATGAGCCGAGATAATTCGGTAGCTTGCCCCTTGTAATCAGCAAAAACAGGAGCGTGCCGATCCCACTTGTCAGCAGCGCGACAGATACATCAAGCCCAGTCAGAAGCGGTACCAGCACAGTTGAGCCAAACATGGCGAACAAATGCTGCAAGCTCAGCGGTATAAGCTTCTGGATAGCAGGCGTTTCGTGTACATCAATATAGTCCTTCTTGATCATTTTGTTTTCTCCTTCCTTACCAGTCTCACAGGACTGAGTTAAAGGGTATGTTTGGATTGACTTATCTTAATTCTTTTACTTGCTTTTCTCTAAAATTGTGACACATTCACGATTATCGACTTCCGCAAGCTCTACAACAATCATCTCTTCCTTAGAAGTCGGCACATTCTTACCAACATAATCCGGGCGGATTGGAAGTTCGCGATGTCCACGATCGATAAGTACCGCTAGCTGAATCATTTCTGGACGTCCAATATCCATCAACGCATCCAGTGCAGCCCGTACCGTACGACCGGTAAAAAGTACATCATCAACAAGAATAACTTTCTTATTCGTAATATCCTCGCTAATCTCACTGCCTTTAATCGTCGGCTGTTCCTGTTTACGAGTCAAATCGTCCCTATAAAGCGTAATGTCCAGCTCTCCAACCGCGATTCTCTGGCCTTCGATTTGCGCAACGCGCTCTGCCAAACGTTGCGCCAAGTAAATTCCTCTTGTGCGAATGCCGATAAGAACACAGTTTTCTACGCCTTTATTTCGTTCGATAATTTCATGGGCAATCCGGGTCAGCGCCCGGCGCATAGCAGCTTCATCCAAAAGTACGTTTTTTTCTTTCCATTCACTCATCGTCGTCACGCTTCTCTCCTTACGCACATAAATTTATTTTGTCCGTAAATAAAGTAATCAGGCATAAAAAAAGCTTTCTGCGAGAGGCAGAAAGCTTTTCAAGTTCAGGAAAAATGCAGGAGCTATACAACTCTCCCCTTTTTTCACCAAACGTGTCCGATTTCCTTGCCAGCCTCACAGGACTGAATTAAAGGTTTCTTTGTAATTAAATGAATTATGACATGAAATCGGGAAACTGTCAACATCATTTATTCAAGTCTAAGCTGAGCTAGAATTGCTTCTATATCATGCGGCAACTGTGCATGGAACTCCAGGTGCTCCCCTGTTGTAGGATGATTAAACCCGAGCGTTTTCGCATGCAGCGCCTGCCCTTCGATAGAAAACAAATTCTTCGGTCCATATTTCGGATCACCAACCAATGGATGCCCGATATATTTCATATGCACACGAATCTGATGCGTTCGCCCTGTTTCCAGCTTCATTTCAACAAGCGTATGTTCTTTAAAACGCTCCAGCACAACGAAGTGCGAAATCGCAGGCTTGCTGTTTTCAAATACGACCGCCATTTGTTGACGGTTCTTCGGATCGCGGCCTATCGGTGCATCAATGGTTCCTTTTTCATGCGAGATAACCCCGTGTACCAGCGCAATATAGCGCCGGGTAACCGTATGGTCTTTCAATTGATTAGCCAACGACTCATGTGCCTTATCATTTTTGGCTGCCATTAGTAAACCGGATGTATCTTTATCGATTCGGTGTACAATACCTGGACGAAGTACGCCATTAATGCCTGATAAATCCTGACAATGATACAGCAGCGCATTGACCAATGTGCCCGAATAATGGCCTGGTGCTGGATGAACGACCAGTCCACGCTGCTTGTTCACAACAATAACGTCACTGTCTTCGTACACAACATCAAGCGGAATATTCTCCGGCTGAATATCGACTTCGCGAGCCGGAGGTACCATCAGCGTTACTTCATCGTCCCCCTGGAGGCGGTAATTTCCTTTAATCAGCTTTCCGTTTACCGTAAGCAATCCAGCTTTAATCCAGCTCTGGAGCTGGCTGCGAGACCATTCTTCCTGCATAGTGGCAAGGAATTTATCTACACGCTCTCCGATATCTTCCGGCTCTACTAGCCAATCGTGGCGTTCATAACGTTCTTCGTTATTCATATTTGCGATCCCGTCCGTTCATCAATAACTCCCGTATGCCATCGATTACAAATAGACTGACACCGATGACAATGGCCGAATCGGCGATATTAAAAATCGGGAAGTTAATTAGCGTAAAGTCCAAAAAGTCGACCACTTCTCCTGTTAGCACACGATCATAGAAATTGCCGATCGCGCCCCCTAGAATAAGTGCCAGTGCTAAGGAGACAAGCTTGCTCTCCTTATATGCCTTCCGCAAATACCATATAATCCCGACGATAATCGCTATGGTAATGACAATAAAGAAACCGCGCTGATTCTCTAAAATTCCGAATGCTGCCCCTCTATTTCTGTGAGAAGTCAGATGAAATACTCCTTCCCACAAGGGGATGGACTGGCCAAACTCCATATAAGTCACGACCAGCCATTTCGCTATGCGATCGGCAAAAAATACGAGCAGCGCAAGCACATAATAATAAATCAAAAGACTTCCTCCCGCCTCCGCGCGTCGCTACGCATTTACTTCCTGTTTAACAACCGATGCGCAGCGCGAGCACAATGTTGGATGGTCAGCATCGCTTCCCACTTCAGGCGTGATGATCCAGCAGCGTTCGCATTTCTCCCCGTCCGCCGGCTTCACCGCAACTGCAAGTCCTTCAAGCTGTACAGCAGTCTCTGGCGCCTTTTCGGAGGAAGGGTAAAGCGTGACATGCGAAGCGATAAACAGTTCTTTCAAACGAGCTTCTGCTTTCTTCAACGCTTTTTCTGCCGCTTCCCCCGGATAAATCGCTACGGAAGCGGAGAGCGATTGACCGATGACTTTTTCACGGCGCGCTTCCTCAAGCGCTTTGTTCACTTCATCACGAATTTCCACCAGACGGTCCCATTTCACTTCAAGCGCTTCATCCAGTTGCTTCATATCAGCTTCAGGCATATCCGTCAATTGTACGCTTTCAACGTCTGTACCCGGGATGTAGTTCCATACTTCATCCGCCGTGTGCGGAATGATAGGAGCAACCAGCCGGACAAGATCCAGAAGAATATCATACATAACGGTCTGTGCCGAGCGGCGACGCAGCGACTTTTCTGCATCTGCATACAAACGGTCCTTAGAAATATCAAGATAGAATGAACTAAGCTCAATCGAGCAGAAATTATGGATTGTGTTATACACTATATGGAATTGATATTCCTCATATGCTGTACGTACCTTCTGAATCACCTTCTGGTTTTTCAAAACCATGTAACGGTCAAGCTCATCAAGCTGTTCATATGACAAACGATCCGTCTTCGGATCGAATCCCTCCAGATTGCCGAGCAGGAAACGGAATGTATTGCGGATTTTACGGTATGCTTCTGCAATTTGCTTCAGAATAGCATCAGAGATGCGCACATCCGACTGGTAATCCACAGATGCTACCCACAGACGCAATATATCTGCACCAAGCTGATCCATGATTTTCTTCGGCACGATAACATTGCCCAGAGATTTGGACATTTTACGTCCTTCTCCGTCCAGCGTAAAGCCATGGCTTAATACGGCTTTGTACGGCGCGCGTCCATATACGGCTACCGCAGTCGACAAGGACGAGTTGAACCAGCCACGGTATTGGTCCGATCCTTCCAGGTACAAGTCAGCCGGCCATGCCAGCTCTTCACGTTCTCTTAATACCGATTCATGACTAGAACCCGAGTCGAACCAAACATCCATAATGTCCGTCTCTTTGCGGAAGTGCTTGCCACCACAGTGCTGGCATGTCATGCCTTCCGGTAGCAGTTCATCAGCTTCCTTGGCGAACCATACAGAAGAACCTTCACGACGAAATAAGTCAGAAACATGATTAATCGTATCATCATTAATCAGTGCCTCATTGCAATCCAGGCAATAGAAAATCGGAATCGGAACACCCCAGACACGCTGACGGGAAATGCACCAGTCTCCACGATCAGCAATCATATTATGCAGACGTTGTTCACCCCAGTGCGGCATCCATTTTACTTCCTTAATAGCAGCAAGCATCTCCTGGCGGAAGCCATCTATGGATGCAAACCATTGCTCAGTCGCACGGAAAATAATCGGCTGCTTTGAACGCCAATCATGCGGATATGAGTGTGTAATGAAATTCATATGCAGAAGAGCGCCGACTTCTTTTAACTTTTCCGTAATTAGCTTATTGGCGTCATCATAAAATACGCCCTCAAAACCTGGTGCTTCCTTCGTCATGACTCCTTTGCCATCTACTGGACATAAAATATCAAGTCCGTACTTCTGTCCAAGATAGAAGTCATCTTCCCCGTGTCCTGGGGCAGTATGAACACAACCGGTACCAGCTTCAAGCGTAACATGCTCACCTGGCAGAAGCGGGGATCTGCGATCATAGAATGGGTGACGACATACGACACCTTCCAGTTCGGCACCTTTATATTCAGCTACGACCTCATATGTTTCCCACCCGATCGTTTGTGCCACATTTTCTAGTAAACCGGAAGCGATCAGGAACTTTTCCCCGCCTGTTTTAACAAGCGAGTATTCCAGCTCAGGATGGATAGCAACTGCCAGATTAGCCGGCATGGTCCAAGGTGTGGTCGTCCAAATTACAACTTTGTCGCCTTCCGCCAGTTTGCCGTTCCCCTCAATAACCGGGAACGCCACATAAATCGAAGCAGAGCGCTTATCTTTATATTCAATTTCGGCTTCTGCCAGTGCTGTCTCAGATGAAGGAGACCAGTACACAGCTTTAAGCCCCTTGTAAATATAGCCTTTTTTCGCCATCTCTCCGAAAATTTTAATCTGGCGTGCCTCATACTCAGGCTTTAGTGTAATGTATGGATTGTCCCAGTCGCCACGTACGCCAAGACGTTTAAATTGCTCTTTTTGCTTCTCAACATATTTGTAGGCATAGTCCGCGCAGCGTTCACGAAATTCAACGATGCCAACTTTGTGGCGGTCAATTTTTTCGTTTTTGATAATGGCATGCTCTATCGGAAGACCATGGGTATCCCACCCTGGAACATACGGAGCGTCAAAACCTAACATCGACTTGGAGCGAACGATAAAATCCTTCAGCACTTTATTCAGCGCATGCCCGATATGAATATCACCGTTAGCATACGGCGGTCCGTCATGCAGAATGAATTTCGGACGCCCATTAGTACGAGCTTGCACTTTTTTATAAATATTATTCTCTTCCCATTGGGCCTGCATCTCAGGCTCACGGGTTGGCAGACCTCCCCGCATCGGGAAATCCGTCTTTGGCAGTTTCAAGGTTTTACTGTAATCCATCCTCGTTTCATCTCCCACAGTGAATATACTAAATAACAAAATAGCCTCCCCAGCCCATCTAGACGGGACGAGAAGGCTACTAAATATCCCTTTTGAAGAAACCTGGTTATCTTAAGAATTATAGACCAGTTATTACCCTAACGTCAACTAACACGGGGCGTGCGCGGTATTACTCTGTCATATTTTTTGCAAGGTCTTCCTCAATTTTCTCGAAGTTCTCCCAATCGCCATTATCAAGCATTTCCAGTTGCGCTTCTAAAATGGAACGAAAACGCATGCGATATACGGAAGCCCGGCGTTTAAGCTCGTCAATCTCGGAGACAAGCTTACGTGATTTTGCGAGCGCATCATTAATAAGGCGATCCGCGTTCTTCTCCGCTTCCTTAACGATAAGCTGTGCTTCTTTACGTGCATTGGCTTTTAATTCATCCGCCGTTTCCTGTGCCATGATAAGCGACTTCTTCAACGTCTCTTCAATGTTGGCGAACTGTGAAAGCTTTTCATTCAGCGTTGCGACCCTCTCTTCGAGCTGACGCTTTTCTTTCAGCATAATATCAAATTCTTTAATAATTTGATCAAGAAACTCATTTACTTGATCTTCATCATATCCGCGGAATACGCGGCTAAATTCCTTATTATGAATATCCAATGGTGTTAACGACACACCGGTCCACCTCCTATAAAGTGAAACTTCATTACGTGATTCAATCAAAAACCGCAACTTCCATTTTTATTCGCCCTTTTTTCGTTTCTCCGCCAATCCCGCTCACCTTAAATCTGCCAAAACCTTTGAACGAGACAACATCTCCTTCTTCAAGTCGAAACGCAGGATCATTGACCTCTCGCCAATTCACCTTCGCCCTTCCATTCTGAATGGGTGCGATAACTTTTGCCCGTGAAAGGCGGTATACATCTCCAATTACAGCGTCAAGCCTTGGGGATTGCACGGTAAACGAAAGCGGGCGAAACGACTGCTCGGGTACATTCACCTCATCAAGCAGTTTAGACTCCACTGTAACATGAATCCGGTGAACCTGGGTCATATGTAAACGCACATACTCGGCAATTTCTTCTGCAACAATAAGCTGTGCGCTGTCCTTATGGACAAGTATATCTCCAAATTTTTCCCTTTTTATACCTAGACCGAGCAACGAACCAAGATAATCGCGATGCTCAAGTGAAAGAAACTCATTGCTTCCCTTTACTTCAAGCAGCTGTACTCCAAACTCTTCTCGCTCCGGCTCCATATACTCTGGATGGAGGATTCCGCGTACGCGCTCGGCCCCTTCATATCCACCGCATAGTGCAAAATATACGCCGACTTCCCGACCTGCGAGCGCCCGTACGATAAATGCCTGACGCGGATCAAGAAAATCCGTGCGAATGACTTCGTATCGGTCGCTGACACGGCTTGTCCACTCCAGCACCCGTTCCACGAACGGATGCTCATCCCGCCGGAAATGCTGATGTAAATCCATTTATACTACACCAGTGAATACAAGATGCTTAAAAGTCCACGTTGCGCAAAATGCAAAGCAAACAGTGCAACAATCGGCGAAATGTCAATCATGCCAAGGGGCGGAATAAAGCGGCGGAAAATCTGTAAATACGGTTCCACCAATCGGCCCAGCATTTCCCCAAACGATGTCTCACGTAATTGGGGAAGCCATGACATTAAAATATAAATAATGATCATGTAATAATAAATATTAAATGCAAATCCTATAATCCCAGTAAGTTGAACCATTTTTTCACCTCGGCTGCTTAACCTCTATCATCAAACATCATTTCTGTAATGTTGCCCTGCACCTCCATATACTCGGGCAGGCACAAAAACGTCTTATGCCCAATACGCTGAATCGTTCCATTAATAGCGTACACTGTACCGCTCAAAAAGTCGATAATTCGCTTTGCCTGTTCTGCTGGGACACGCTGCAAGTTAATGACGACCCCTCGTCTGGAGCAAAGATGGTCCGCAATCTCCTGAACCTCTTCATAAGATTTCGGCTCCACCAGCATGACACGGGGCGCCTGTTCTTTGACGGCATGCAGGCTAACAACATTATTACCCTGACGGTTTTTGCGCGGCTTTACGTATGATTCTTCCTCTTCTTCATACTCTGTACGTTCGTCGATGACTTCTTCCTCATAATATGCCGCATCGCCACCAAGCCCCAAAAACTCCTTGATTTTGTTAACGACGCCCATGTACATCGCTCTCCTTACATAAGTAATCTCAATTTCGTTCGTCACCAACCAACGTAGAGCCCAACCGAATGAACGTAGCTCCTTCTTCCACGGCAATATGATAATCGTTCGACATGCCCATGCTCAAATGTTCCAGCGAAAGCTTCGGATATTGCTGTTGCATACGTTCACGAAGCTCGCGAAGTTCCCGGAAAACCCATCTTACCTCTTCAGGATCTTCCACATACGGCGCCATTGTCATGAATCCATTCGCCTTGATGTAAGGCATATCATGAATAGCTGCAAGAAAGTCCGGTACCTCCTGTGGTGTGAGACCATGCTTGGTCTCTTCTCCTGAGATGTTAACCTGAACCATACAATGGGTTATACTCTGCTGCTGTTCACTGCGCTTGTTCAATTCCTTCGCTAAAGACAGGCGATCAAGCGAATGAACATATGCAAAACGACCAATCATATCCCGTACTTTATTTGTTTGCAAATGGCCAATAAAGTGCCATGTGGCTGCCTTTTCACCAAGCGCTTCCCACTTAGGCACAGCATCCTGCGTACGACTCTCTCCAATATGGCGAATGCCAGCCTCAAGTGCTGCACGCGTCGTCTCTAATGATACATATTTAGTCACTGCCACAATTTGCACTTCCGATGAAGAGCGTCCTGCTCGTTCACAGCTAGATTGAATGGTTGCTTGTACTTGTCGCAAATTTTCTGTAATATATGACAACGTCCTTCCTTACCCCTCTTTCAATGCGATAAAAGCTGCCATCCGACCTGTCTTTCCATTTTCTTTTCGATGAGAGAAGAATAAGTCTGTTCGACAACTTGTACATAAATGACTCACTTCGATATGCGCAGGTGAGATTCCTGCCTCTTCAAGCAAAATTCGATTTGTTTCCTGTAAATTCAACATATATTTTCCAGCTTCAATTCCTGGTGCCAGAACGTGTGCAGCTTTATCTCCCACCACCTCTTTCACCCGATCCGACACCGCATCATTCACTTCATAGCAGCATGAACCAATGGATGGACCAATGGCGGCATAAATATCTTCCGATTTGATGCCCCATGTCCGCCTCATCGTCTGTACCATTCCGGGACCGATGCGCGCCACCGTTCCCCGCCACCCGGCATGGGCTATCCCGAGAATCTGCGCGCTCGGTGCATAAAAGAAGAGTGGTACACAATCAGCATAGAAAGATGCCAGAAACACATTCGGTTTATCTGTAAGTAATCCATCTGTCTGCCTAATCGCTTCATCATGCGCCGCTCTGCCTGCTCCTATATCTTCTCCCGCAATAATGCGAATCCCGTTTCCGTGCACCTGATCCGCACACGTAAAAACGGTGTAGGAAAATCCGTTCTCACAGGCGAGCTTTCGTCTATTCTCAATCACATGCTCTGCGGTATCACCTACATGCAATCCACAGTTAAAACTGGCGAACTCATTCCGGCTCGCTCCGCCCTTTCGTGTGGAAAAGCCGGCCACAAGCTGAGGCCACCTGCGCTCCCAGCTTTCAAGATGCAGCATGAATTCCCGCTCCCGCATGATAAATGGTTCCATTCTCTTCCCTCCTCATAAGAATCTTACCATTCTCTTTCCTATAAGAAAAGGAAGAAAGGAACACGGGTGTTACGGACGGTATCCTCCTTCCACAGCTTCCGGTTTCGTAAGTGGCATCATATCATCCAAACGAACAAGAATGACATCTTTGCCAATTTTGACAATGTTACGCCACGGAATAATGATATCTTCCCCTCCGCCAAAAAAACCAAAGAATTTGCCATTTCCTTTACCAGGCACGACAATTGCCTCCACTTGTCCCGCCTGCAGGTTAATTTCCAAGTCGGTCACCTGTCCTAGATTTTTCCCATCTAATATATTTACCACATCTTTTTCCTGAAATTCAGAAACTTTAACCATATCCTGTTCACCTCGCTTTGTACGTATATGCCGTTTGATATTTCAATAGCAACCCGCTTGTATTCAGTATATGAAGAAACTTTGAGAAATGTCCTAAAAGGCCCTCTTATATTTTCAGGACTTGTCAGAATAAGCACTCGGTTGTATACTTATTCGCGTATGTTTATGAATAAACAATATGGTTACTAAGCAATGGAGGTCAACATACACATGAAAAAGAAGTTCTCATTGTTGTTTCTTGCATGTTTGTTTGTCTTTGCTCTTGCTGGATGCGGAGGTGGAGCAAAAGAAGGAAGCACATCCGCAAGCGGAAAAAAAATTACGGTCGGAACCGACGCTTCCTTTCCACCGTTTGAATTCATGTCTCCAACAGGAGAGCCTCAGGGATTTGATATCGACCTAATTAAAGCGATTGCCGAAACACAAAATATCGAGGTTCAGGTCAAACATACCGGATGGGATGCTATGATGGCCGGACTTGAGGACGGCTCCGTCGATGTAGGAATTGCAGGTATTACAATTACAAAGGAACGTAAAAAATCATTTGATTTTACCACGCCGTATTTTACCGCAAAACAGGTCATTCTTATGAAGAAAAACGCTCCTGCTGTAAGTAAAGTCGCTGATTTGAAAGGCAAAAAAATTGGTGTGCAATCTGGAACAACCGGGCAGTTTCTTGTGGAGAAACATCTTGGTAAAGGATATAGCGGACTGAAAGGCTTCGAAGAAGTAGCAGGCGCTATTGAAGATATGAAAAATGGCCGTATTGATGCTGTAGTCGCTGATAATGCGGTAGTAAAGAAATTTATGGAACAACTAAAACTCGATAATGTAAACATCATCGAGGATACATCAGCTGAGCAAGAGCAATATGGTATCGCTGTAAAAAAAGGGAATAAAGAGCTGCTCGATAAACTTAATAAGGGTCTTGCCACTGTAAAAGAAAACGGAAAATACGATGAAATCTATAATAAGTATTTAGGAAAATAATCCTCAAAGGAAAAGCTGCCCTGCGCATAACGCAGGGCAGCTTTTCTTTATAGTTGTCTCTCTATCGTCTATACTTTGAAACGAATTTTCATTATCTTTCGCATTAGCACCAGTGTTACCAGTCCGCCCCCAATAAATCCTAGATAATATGATAAAAGTAACACTGACCGATTGCTATCAAAATCAACAGTCAGCACCGTTAAAAACATTCCGAGAGATAAAGCAAAACATAAGGCAACGCCAACTTTGAATACGGGCTGTAACTGTGGAAATAAAATGATGCATCCATTGTACTCTAGCCGATTGTTACGGTAGCAATACAGTCCGAGAGGCAAAAACACCACGATATACGATAGCGGTCCCCATATGTGAATATATTCACCTGCGACTATCTCTCTTCCTCCCACCACGTGGAAAAATAGAGTCGAGTTAATCACTAAATTAAAAATAGGTGCATTAAATACATGAACTACATTACCTATGTCTCTTCCGAGATTTACATAAACAAAGAACGTAACAATGGCCATAAATCCAAGCGGGAAGACGCTGAAAATTCCCGTCAAAATTGTTTGCGCCGCTGCGCTTCCTGTAATCGTCCCTATAAACAATGCAAATGTATAAATTCCTGTTATAATAATGACAGTAAAAACTACATCTTTTATGTGATAGGATCCGTTCAAATGATCGGCAAAAGGGGAGAACAATATAATAAGAACATCAATGATTGTATTGCTTAAAAGCGCTCCTGCGAGAAAGACAACACCAATCCCCCACTTGATCAAAAACACATGCGCCCTCGAAAACGGCAACGAAAACGTAAAATCATTTTGTAAATTTCGCCGCTCCACCCCGATAAGTGAAGCAGCCAATATGACCATCAATAGGGCGAGAACAACATTACGCATAAGAAACAGCCAATCTATCACCGTGTAGAACGACTCCGCACTTACATCATGGTTATACGTATGTTCATAGTATGTAAGCCAATTCCAGATAAGAAATCCTTGCGCCACTCCCATAAATAGCAGGCAGACAATAGGAATTAACCAAAGCAGCAACTTCGCCTGCCGATACTCCTTCTTCCATAATGCATGCTTAAACATGTCTCTCTCCTCCTAATTTAAAGACGTATACATCTTCAAGTTGAATCGGCATCTTCTCAAGCAGGAGCGGCTGCTCCACTTCAAATAGACGCACTGTATCTGTTCCGCTTTCTTCAATTAAAACCGTATATACACGCCCTACTTTACTAATTACTCTCACATTCGGCATTTCAAGCAAAGCAGCAGGTGCTTCGTCTTTAAATACAATCTGCAATTTATGTAACGAATTTTTTAATTGTTCAAGCACCATTACCTCTTCTATTCGTCCGTTCTTCAGCCAGATGACCGTATCAGCAATACGCTCAATTTCTTCCAGATGGTGCGAGGAAATAATGAGTGACACACCTGTATCCGCTACTTCTTCCACTAGGTAGGCAAGTACCTGCTTCTTCACAATCGGATCGAGTCCGTTTGTCGGTTCGTCGAGCAAGATAAGTCTCACTCGTGCAGAGAATGCCATAATCATTGCAGTGAGCGCCTTCATTCCCTTAGAGAAGTGTTTGATTTTTTTTCGCCGCGGCAACTCAAACCGTTCCATAAGCTGACCATAATATGCTTTATCAAATGCTGGATATATCGCTGCATAGAAATCCGCCCATTCATCAGGCGTGTAGCCAACAAATACTTCGGTTGAGTCGGGAACATACAAAAATTGACGTCTATATTCCGGAAAACGGTGTACATCCTTCCCCTCAAACTCGACGCATCCTTCCTCTGGATCCAAAATTCCTGTCATCGTTCGTAGCAGCGTTGTTTTCCCGGCTCCGTTGCGTCCGAGCAGTCCAACAATCGAACCCTGCTCAATTTCAAATGAAACTTCGCATAATGTGGGCCGGCCATCCATCTCTTTTGACAAGCGTTTTACACTAAGCATGCTTATCCCTCCCTAGTTCTCTCATATATTCATCCACCCAATCCTTAAATTGCTTGGTGCTAATTCCAAGATAAAACGCCTCTACTGTCAGTTGCCTGAGCGACATTTGAAACTGTTCGAGCCGCTCTTGTTCCATCCTCGGCGAGGTTCTTTTAGAGACAAATGTTCCTTTGCCACGCAGTGTTTCGATTACACCTTGGCGTTCCAATTCTTGGTACGCTTTACTGACCGTATTTGGATTCACTAAGAGACTGGCCGATAACTCCCGTACGGATGGAAGTTTTTCCCCTCCTTGCAGCATCCCTTTAAGAATCGCTTCTTTCATTTGCTGGATAATTTGCTCGTAAATAGGTAGCGTACTTCGTTCATTAATCGTAATCAATTTTTCGCCTCCTTTCTTTAATCTTATGTGTATTAAGTGTATCATCTTATATAGTACACTTAATACATTAAACAACACATTCGCTTCTGTCAATGATTTTCTCCGTAACTGTGATTCTTTATATAAAAACAAGCGTCCATCATCAGGTGGACGCTTGTGCTTCATGTTATCTTTTCTATTTATTCTATTGTACATGCTTGTGCATTTGTGAAATAGCCGCCTTCTCCAGCCTAGATACTTGGGCCTGAGAAATCCCAATTTCCTCTGCTACTTCCATCTGCGTCTTGCCTTCAAAAAAACGCATTGATAAGATCAATTTCTCCCTATCCGTTAGTCGATGCATTGCTTCCTTGAGTGCAATCTCTTCGGTCCACTGGCTATCACGGTTCCGTTCGTCACTAATTTGATCCATTACAAAAATCGGATCGCCACCATCCTGATATATCGGCTCAAACAACGACACCGGATCTTGGATGGCATCAAGTGCAAAGACCACATCCTCCTTTGGTACATTCAATTCCTCAGAAATTTCCATGATAGTCGGCTCACGCGAATTTTTATTTGTTAGCGTATCCCTCACCTGCAACGCTTTGTATGCAATGTCTCGTAAAGAACGGGAGACGCGGATGGGATTGTTATCCCTGAGATACCTGCGAATTTCTCCGATAATCATCGGAACAGCATACGTGGAGAATTTAACATTCTGGCTTAAGTCGAAATTATCAATGGCTTTCATTAGCCCTATACATCCTACCTGGAACAAATCATCCACATATTCTCCGCGATTGTTAAAGCGCTGGATTACACTTAACACCAGGCGTAAGTTGCCATTTACCAATTGCTCTCTTGCTGCGTACTCTCCGCTTTGCAGTTGGACAAACAGTTCCCGCATCTGCGTATTAGTCAGTACGGGTAGCTTGGAAGTATCCACTCCGCAGATTTCTACCTTATTGCGTGTCACGTATTTTTCCCTCCTGAAGGAGCCAGCGTTACTGATAAGTATCTCCGTGAAGGGAAAAATTATGCAGTGACTATTATGAGACATTCGCTTTCGAATCATCAGGCAATTCAAGCGATTTACAGCATTTTATTGAACTCTTTTTTTAGCCTTTTAATAATGCGTTTTTCCAGACGTGAGATGTAAGACTGGGAAATTCCCAGAATGTCAGCGACATCTTTTTGTGTTTTTTCTTCCTCTCCATTGAGACCAAAGCGCATTTCCATAATTACACGTTCTCTCTCTGATAACTTATCAAGCGCCTTATACAGTAACTTTTTATCCACCTGCTCTTCAAGATCACGATAGATGATATCATTTTCAGTTCCCAGCACATCGGAGAGCAGTAGTTCATTTCCATCCCAATCAATATTAAGCGGTTCATCAAACGATACTTCAGATTTGACTTTGCTGTTACGGCGCAAAAACATGAGAATCTCGTTCTCAATACAACGGGAAGCATATGTGGCCAGTTTGATTTTTTTCTCCGGATCAAATGTGTTTACAGCTTTAATCAATCCAATCGTCCCGATGCTTACCAGGTCCTCAATATTAATGCCCGTGTTCTCAAATTTACGGGCAATATAGACGACCAGACGTAAATTACGTTCAATGAGAATGGAACGAATCGCCGGATCTTTCGTATGAAGACGGCCTAACAAATATTCTTCTTCTTCCCTGTTCAGCGGAGGCGGGAGTGCTTCACTGCCGCCAATATAATGGATTTCTTCCGCCTTTGCTCCAATACGAATCAGCAGACGATACCACCATAATTGAACAAGTAAGCGTAGCTTTGCAACCATCCAATCACTCCTCTTCGGTAAAATAGTAGCTATTAAGAGGCCATCTCATGCCTTTCTTCTATTGCTGACGGATGTACAATCGCTTGATAGCTTCCATCAGCTGTAAGTCTCACAGTACGTAATCCGATAAGCATTCGAGTCAGGCGATAGGCTTTATCGTCCGTATATATGCGTACTTCATCCGGACGAATAGCAACCAGAAAACTGGATTGACTTGATACAGTACGATAGGGAATAAATCTCATTCTTTCAAGCCAGCAACTCTCTTCTTCTGGTATATTCAACTCATCCACTTGCATGTCCCCGTCCAACTGCTGCATCAATTCTTTAGGCAAGATACCTTCCCAGATTTGTGCTTCCATAACAGTGACTGGCGTCCGCGATAACGGGTCATAGAGTCGATTTCCCGTATCAATGAAACCCTGGCAACTAATGGTATGACCGAACACGTCCACTTCAAGCCGAACGTGCTGCATATCGGCCTGACGATTGGCTTTCAAGCTATAATAGCCACGCCGTGTACACCACCATAATAATGGGAACCCAATCACAATAAACCAAAGCGTCGGATCTGTTCCTGATGAGCCAGTATGTGTAACGACAATACCGTTAACGATTTCACTCTTCTCTTTCAACATCAGATGAATCCCCAGAAGCCCTCCGCCAATAAAAAAGGAAACGGCGTAAAATACGCCAAGAAGTCGGAGATGGTTCCAGATTCTTGTCCAGCGAAATGCAAGCAAAAGCATAAAACAGGAGAATAAAAATTTCGCTAAGAAAGTAAATGCGAAAGATAAGGGCGGAAAAAATAAAAAAACGGTATACGCGGCCCCAACCAGAGAAGCAAGCAGAAGCCTTCGTTTTCTCAGCGGCTGGCGGCAGATATGCCCGGTTATATACAGAAGCATATAATCAATGATGGCATTCGTCAGAAACACGACGTCAGCATACATCGTCACATTCGTTCCAGGCCTCCTTCCTTCTTTTTTCCGTGCTCTTATTATCACATAGAAAAAGATGGGAGTGTCCTTAAATCGTATGAAAAATTAAGACAAAATATGAGGGGAAATTTAGACAATGTGCGACACTATATTTCAAACGTAAAAGAAAGAGATTCAATGAGACAGCTTGAACCAGCTCATAATCAAGCTTGCAATTCACGAACATAAGTTCTATAATTATACTAAAGTAAAAAAGAGCCCTAAGCAGAGCGCTCAGGGCTTCTTTGTTTATTTTTTACGTCTACGATTGCGTAGAAAAGTCGGAATATCAAGATTATCTAGACCACCGCCATTAGCCTGACGGGGTTCCGGACGCAACGGCATTTGAGGCTCTTCAATTTCCCGTTCGGCCTCTACCTGACTCACACGGCGAGCTGTTCTCACGTTTTGCACGCCCATTTGCTTTTCACGGCCCGTATCCATTTGTGGACGACGTGCCATTTGCTGCTGTGATTCTTCAAATCCAGTCGCAATTACAGTAACGACAATTTCGTCCTTCAAATTCTCATTAATCACGGCACCGAAGATCATATTTACTTCCGCATCAGAAGCGGAAGCTACAATATCAGCTGCCTCATTCACTTCATATAAGCTTAAATTCGTACCACCGTTAATACTCATCAACACACCGCGGGCGCCGTCAATTGATGTCTCAAGTAACGGACTGCAAATTGCTTTCTTTGCCGCCTCAGCCGCTCTATTCTCGCCTGTAGCAATTCCGATTCCCATCAGGGCAGAACCACGCTCTGTCATAATCGTCTTCACATCAGCAAAATCCAAGTTGATAAGACCAGGAACGGCGATCAAATCGGAAATACCCTGTACCCCTTGGCGCAGCACATTATCCGCTTCACGGAACGCTTCAAGCATCGGGGTATTTTTATCGACAATTTCCAACAAGCGATCATTCGGAATGACAATTAACGTATCTACTTTTTCTTTTAATCCACAAATCCCCTGTTCTGCCTGTACCTGGCGTTTACGTCCTTCAAACGTAAAAGGACGGGTCACGACTCCTACAGTCAACGCGCCAATTTCTTTGGCGATTTCTGCAATAACAGGCGCAGCACCTGTTCCGGTTCCTCCACCCATTCCTGCCGTAACGAATACAAGATCCGCTCCGCGCAAGGCTTGCTCGATTTGTTCACGGCTCTCTTCTGCTGCTTTCTTTCCGACATCCGGATTTGCACCTGCTCCAAGTCCCCGTGTTAGTTTAGCACCAATTTGCAACTTGTGCTGCGCCTTTGACAGATTCAGCGCCTGGTAATCCGTGTTTACAGCGATGAATTCCACGCCCTGGATGCCGCCATCGATCATACGGTTCACGGCGTTGCTACCGCCACCGCCGACACCGATAACCTTTATCTGCGCTAGTGTATCCATTTCCAAATCGAATTCCAACATGTATTAAAGTCCCCCTCACTTATCATGCAAACAGTCTAAATAAATTCGCTAAACCAGTCTTTAACCTTTCTGATAACCCCCCCATGCTCCCTAGGCTCTTTCGGCACTTTAGGTGCACTACTAGGCTTTCGGTTACTTTTCGGTTGAGGTTGTTTCATCTCGAGTTGCTGTGGCATCTGATGCATGTAATATTTGGACGCATACTTGATTAAACCGACCCCCGTCGTATAAGCGGGATCGCGTACTCCGATGTAATCCGGAATAGCAATTCGCACCGGCGCCTGCAATTCGTAACGCGCCAACTCCAGCAAGCCCGGAATATTAGCGACACCCCCGGTCAATACAAAGCCATTCGGTATGCTCGTATCATAACCGAGGAGGTGCAGTTCATCTTCTACTAAATTGAAAATTTCTGCAGCGCGGGGCTCAATTACACTGGCCAATTCAACTTGCGTAAATTCCTTTTCTACATCGCTTCCAATTCGTTTAACCAGAAAGCATTCATCTTCACTTGCTTCTTCAATTAGCGCACATCCGTTATTCAGCTGGATTTGCTTTGCTTCCTCCGTAGTAGTACGCAGTCCGATGGCAATATCATTCGTAATGTAATCCCCACCAATCGGAAGTACGGAGAATGAGCTTAACATACCCATCTCAAAAACGGACACCGTGGTAGATCCGGCGCCGATATCTACAAGCACTACACCTAAATTTTTTTCATCCTTCGTCAACGCAATTTCACTGGATGCAAGCGGCATAAGATACATTCCGACAATAGATAAGCCTGCCCGTTCTACGCAACGCACTAAGTTATGTATGACAGTCTTGGCCCCTGTAATGATTGTGCCTTCCATTTCCAGACGCACACCCATCATACCTCTCGGATCACTAATCTCTCCAAGGCCATCGACAATATATTGAACGGGAACCACGTCGATAATTTCTTTTTCTGGCGGGATAGCAACCACTTGTGCAGCCTTCATCACTCGCTCGATATCTTCGTCGGCGATTTCTCGATTCTCGCTCGATACGGCAACCACGCCATGACTGGATTGAAGCTGAATATGATTACCGGAAATCCCCACGACAACGTGACGAATCGGCAAATCGACCATCCGTTCCGCTTTCTCTATAGCTTCGCGAATCGCTTGTACGGTTTCATCGATATCAACGATGGCGCCTTTTTTTATTCCTTGCGAATCCGCAGTTCCAACCCCGATAATATTGATGGTTCCGCTGTTAATTTCTCCAATGATTACTCTGACTTTGGATGTACCAATATCTAAGCTGACTATATATTCACTGTTGTTCAAGTTTGGCACCTCCTCTTTATTTTATTTTTGTAACCAAGCGCTAAAAATGAGTTACTGTATTTACTTCCACATTATACGGTGTTTCCCTTTTTTTTCAGCGTGAAAAATTATAAAAAATATGCACTAAGACAATGGTTTTTCTTCCTTATCGCCAAACCAGCGCCCAATGAGGATACGGCGGATTACGGCGATGTTGTTAAACAGGCGAACCCCGAACGCAAAAATCGCCGCTAAATACAAATCCACACCCATATATACACCAAGAAAAGCCAGTCCAGCTGCAAGAAGCGTGTTAAAAAAGAAGCCTGACATAAACACTTTAATGTCAAAGTAGTTATCCAGATGGGCCCGCAAGCCACCGAAAATCGTATCCAGAGCAGCTAGCACAGCAATAGAGAGATAGCTGCTATACTCTTCCGGCACGCGGAATTCAAACGACAATCCGAGAACAACACCAATAATCAAACCAATGACAGGTAACCACATCCGCTTATGACGCTCCTTTTTGCTCCAGAGGTTTCATATATTTCACTCCACCTGCCCCCTTATGGGCAGGAACCGTGATGCTTTCCGACTTCTGGATGGTAAATTTCTTGTTCAAAAAATGAAACCAGTCCTCCATCGACTCACGATCCGAACCGGGAAGGCGCAGAGCTGCTTCCAGGCTTTGTGGATCACCTATGGCCTTCACGATATAAGGCATATCAATAGGCTTGGTATCTACCTGAATACCCTCGCCAACGCTGCGAATGGAGCTATTGACAATTAAACGATTTCCATTCACCGCAATTGCCTTTGCACCATTTGCAAACAACAGGCTCGTCAAGTCAGTTAAATCCTGGTCAATAACAGGGGATTGCAACCTGTCTGCACCAGGAGCAGAGGGCTCATCTTCTATAGTAACAATGATGCCGGAACCCGCTATATCCGCAAAGCCGTGTTCTTTCTCAAGACGAATGAGCTCGTCCTGCATCACGGAAGGACCGCTGCCTTCATTTATTGATGTTTCATATTCACTTAATAGCTTTTCATACTTTGATATATCATTTAGTAGCTTCTGATGGTGTTCCATTTCCTTTTGTACATTCTGCCGTAGCTGAAACGTATCTTGTCGTTCAGTAGCGAATGTTGACTGATTTGAACGAAACTGAAGCGTTAGCATGAAACCAATAATAATGCTTATGGTCGTGATAATGAATGGGACCTGCCGATTATTTTTCATATTGTTTTTCCACCGCTTCTACCCCTGGTTCACAGGAGGTTTAACCCCTGCTTTTGTTTGTGTTTCTCCGACGTGTGCCGGCAACTCAATTTTATCTGAGCTATTAATGGAGATTTCTAAAGTTCGTTGCTTTAGTATATCAATGACACCGCCTGGCATCCGCAGAGCGCTCACTAGCGTATCCTTATCACCAATTGCCTCAATTACAAAAGGCGGGGCCAGCTTCGTATCATTTACAATAACCGTCGGACCTACGCACCGTATACTGGAACCACCGATTAAACGCTGTCCATTCACCGAAATTCCCTCTGCTCCTGCTGAGAACAATTCGTTTACTACATCGCGAATATTCTGATCATGCACAATCCCTTCCGCGACATTATCAAATGTATGAGCAGATTTGCTATCATCAAGCGTGACGGCAACACCGGGACCTGTTACCGGAATTAAGCCGGCTCTCATTCGCAACTCTTCCAGGCGGCTCAACATCTGTTTCGAGACTGTCTGCCTCTCCGACAGCTCTTTTTCCTTTGCGGTAACTTCCATGCGAAGTTTTGCGAGCCGCTTTTCCAGATTCTCATTCGTCTCTTTTTCGTTAATCAGCTTCTCATTTAACCTTACTTTTTTCTCCCATTCGTTATCCTTCGTTGAAGAAGGAAGATTGCTTGCCCCTGACATCGTCAATTGAACTGAATATGCAACGATAAACCCGAATACAAGAAGCACAAGTGTTAAATACACATGGATTTTACGGACTCTTAGACTGTTTTTCACTGTTTGTCGGCTGCTGTTTGTACGGTGCAAACCATTTCACCTCTGATAGATTGATAATCCCTTCCGTTTTTCCTTCCTGCTTCAGGCTCTGTACAAAGGAAGGATACCACGCCATATTGCTGGCGAAGTTCTGTATAGTGGTATGCACTTCAAATCCGTCCTTCATAAATAATACAAGATTTTCGGGATTATTCTTGGTTGGTTCGTGTCGAATCTCGGAAATTTGCTGACGGATACCAGGGTCAAGCTTATTCAATTCACCGGCAAACCTAGGAAGAAGCTGCTCCGTTCCCCACCGTCGAATAATCGGCTTGTCCACTGCTCCATCCCCTGACGGATATTGTTTTAACACACCGCCTTTATCCGTGATAGGGTACATCGCTCCCTGACTGTTCATCAATAGCGCCACCCGAGGTCGCTCTGTTACCACAAGTTCGACCTTACCAGGGAATTTTTTTCGAACATCCACGCTTTCGATTGCCGGAAGTGCGGCAATAATCAACTGCTCCACATTCTGCTTGTTAACGAACAAATACTGCATATCAAACGTAAGTTGCGAGTATTTGATTACTTCCTCAGGCGGTACAAGCTTGGCTCCAGTAACAGATATGTCCTGTACTCGACTAATAGATGACTGAAAAAAAAGAACTATAAGCAGTACTGTAAAAAACAACAGCATCAGGATGAGCAACTGACGATTGGTTTTCTTTTTCCGATTCTCTTTTCGTAGATGCGGGATTTTCTCTATATTTGCCATTCCGTATTCCTCCGCTATTGAACCTGTAAACTTGCAAAAGCGGCATACTCTCATATGCCGCTTCACATGCACAAAATATACGTAATGGAAAGTGTGATCTGGTTATACCCTTCGAATACGGGCTCCCAGACTTGCAAGCTGCTCCTCAATCCGGTCATAGCCGCGATCGATATGATACGCTTGCGTCACCTTCGTCTCTCCTTCCGCAGCAAGCCCTCCAATGATGAGCGCCGCACCAGCACGTAAATCGGTCGCTTCCACTACCGTCCCGGATAAACGTGGTACCCCCCGAATAAAAGCGGTGTGTAAATCCACATAAATATCGGCACCTAGACGACACAACTCATTCACATGCCTAAATCTTCCATCAAATACCGTTTCTTTAATGATGCTACAACCTTTTGCCACAGAAAGAAACGCCATCGTCTGTGACTGCATATCCGTCGGAAACCCAGGGTATGGGGCTGTAATAATACGGTCGACAGCACGGAATGGTCCGCTTGCCTTTACCGTAATTATATCATGCCCATAGTCGATTTCAACACCGCATTGTTTAACAACATCCAGTATTGCTACCACATGCATTGGATTAACGTTTCGCAAGACAATTTTTCCCTGGGTAATCGCTGCAGCCAGCATCATCGTTCCTGTAACAATACGATCGGGAATGACCTGATAATCCGTAGCTTGCAGGTGAGAGACTCCCTCAATTACGATACGGTCCGTTCCTGCTCCGCACACACGGGCCCCCAGACAGTTAAGGAAGTTCTGTAAGTCAATAATTTCAGGCTCGCGTGCCGCATTAGACAGAACAGTTTCTCCCTGAGCTAGCACAGCAGCCATCATAATATTTTCCGTCGCTCCCACACTTGGATAGTCGAGAAAAATCATACCACCTTTTAGCTTATCAGCTGTGCAGCGGATATATCCGTCCTGAGCAATAATACGTGCACCGAGTGCTTCCAGCCCCTTAAGATGAAGATCGATTCTTCGCTCCCCAATCGCGCAGCCGCCCGGACGGGTAAGAATGACTTCGCCGAACCGAGCCAGAAGCGGCCCCATAAGAAAGATAGAAGAGCGCATCTGCCCCATCAAATCCTCTGGAACGGTCGAAGAGGCAAGCGCTGTTGTATCCACATGAACCGTCGTCCCCTCGTGCGAACATACAGCGCCTAATTTCGTTAAAATTTTGAGCATAACATCAATATCAGAGAGACGGGGTACATCGTAGATGGTATAGGAACCTCCGGTAAGCACGGTAGCCGCCAAAATGGGGAGGGCAGCGTTCTTCGCGCCCTGAATACGCAGTTCTCCCGAAAGAGGGGTTCCTCCCTCAATCACGAATGACTCCAAGATTTCACCTCCGTTTACCCCTCGCCCACCACCAATACTTCCGGAACAAGTCGTACCTGATAACGTTCATCAATGATTTCAATAACCCGTTCCATGAGGTCGAGGACATCCTGAGCCGTCGCGTTCCCCCGATTTACGATGAAATTAGCATGCTTCTCCGAAACCTGCGCACCTCCGATTGTAAGACCTTTAAGCCCGGCGCTCTCAATCAAGCGCCCTGCGTGGTCTCCCGGCGGATTGCGGAATACGCTGCCTGCACACGGCATAGATAACGGCTGTGTCTGACGCCGTCGGTCTTTATATGCCGCCATATGGCCAGCAATTGTTTTACGGTCGCCGTATTGGAGCCTAAATACGGCACTCACCACAACACCCCTTCGCTCCTTCTGAAGCACGGACGTGCGGTAGCTAAAACCGAGTTCTTCTGGAGAAAGCCAAACTAACTCCCCATTTTCGAGTAACACTTCAGCCGATTTAAGAATGCGTGAAACGTCAGAACTATGCGCACCTGCATTCATATAAACTGCGCCGCCCACTGTACCTGGAATACCGCCGGCAAATTCAAGCCCGGTCAATCCCTCTTTCCCGGCCATCACTGCTAATCGTATAAACGAATAGCCAGCTCCCACCTCTACCTCTTCCCCGTTAAAGGTAAGGTGATCAAATCCTTCAGCCAGTTTAAAAACAACGCCGCGAATTCCTTTATCCCGTACAAGCATATTCGAACCTCTGCCCAGCACTTGCCATGGCACATTATACTTGTGAACGAGCTTCATACTATGAGCTAACGCCATTTTATTAGTCGGTTCAACAAGAATATCTGCCGGCCCGCCGATTTTCCACGTTGTGTGGTTCGCCAGCGGTTCATTAATAAGCACTGTTCCGATGTTAGCTTCTTTCAGCTCTGTAATCAGCTTCTGCATATATAGAACCTCCTCTATGAATCCCTGCCTGGTATGCAACGCCCTATGGGTCACGCGCCTAGGATAATGTATGCTCGCCCCGCCCACTATGTTACAGTCAGGCGCGGGCAATCGCTTTTAATTCATTATAGACAAGCGTGGCCGCATCAGGCTGCCCGAGCGCCTTTGCCGCACTGCGCATCGTTTCTATCCGCTTACCGTCTTTAAGCACTTCATCAATTTCTGCCAGCATGGCTGAGCCACTCAGCTCTGATTCAATAATGACGCGTGCTGCACCTTTCGCCTCCAGCCACCTTGCATTCTTCTCTTGATGATTGTTCGTTACATAAGGTGAAGGAATGAGAATGGAAGGCAGACCAAGTGCCGTAATCTCGGCAAGAAACGAGGCTCCGGCACGGTTTACGATTAAATCAATGCCTGCCAATACTTCCGGCATATTATAAATAAACGGACGCACGGTCATATTTGTAGGCAGTTTTCCATTTCGTTGCAGCGCTTCTAGCGTTTTCTCGTAATGCACTTCCCCGGTCACATAAATAAAATGATAATCTGGATAATCAGAAAATGAAGCCGCCATGTCGACTACCGCCTCATTAATCGCTCTAGCTCCACGGCTTCCCCCCACGATTAATACATATCGCTTGCCCTCAGGCACATTCAACGAGGCAAGACCTGCATCCTTGTCTGCCAGAGCCACCTCTGTCGCACGGGGATTGCCGGTTACTACTGTTTTCCCTTGTGGAAAGTAGGTGGCCGAACCCGAAAATGTTACGGCTACCCGACTTGTATAACGGGACAAAAATTTATTGGTTAATCCGGGAATCACATTCTGCTCATGAACAAGCGTCGGTATGCCAAGCGCACTTGCAGCGTATACAACCGGACCGCACACGTAACCGCCAGTGCCTACAACAACATCCGGTTTAAAATCATGGATAATCCGCTTTGCCCTACGGGTCGCCTTGAGAAATCTGGCTACAGTTTTTACGTTATCAAACGAAAGACTTCGCTTGAATCCGGTAATGTACACCGATTCAAAAGCAATGCCCTCCTTTGGTATAATTTGAGCTTCCAGTCCTTTTTCTGTTCCGATATATAAAATGCGAGAATCGGGTTCATGCCGCTTAATTTCTTTAATAAGTGCAAGAGCAGGATATATGTGGCCACCTGTCCCTCCTCCGCTAATAACAATATTCATATGAACCTGGCTCCTTTTATATCAAACTATTGTATTTCCGTTATCGACGTATGTTGCAAAATAATATCGAAATGCAGGGCACGCGCCGAGCTGGTTTCTTTTCTGCCTACAAAAGCAGCACCGTCCATATACATGCACCCAAACAAGAGCCGTGGAAGCACATATACTAGACTAAAAAGAAAAGCTATGGCTTTGCGCCCTGCATCCCGACATAAAAACTACATCATTCTCAGCACCAAAACTACCGTTTTCTATTGTACCCTGTTCGTCTACATCTTGGAATAGCGGGAAATATTTAATAGAACACCAATTCCTGTAAGCATAAGTGTAAGCGAAGAACCTCCATAGCTAAGAAACGGAAGCGTAATGCCCGTTACCGGAAACATGCCCGTGACTACACCCACATTAATAATGACCTGAATCGCCAGCATTCCAATAATGCCAGTTGCAAGCAGGCTTCCAAATAAATCAGGTGCTGTCACTGCGGTACGCATGCCTCGCCATAATAACAGCAGAAACAGCAGAAGCACGGTCGCCCCTCCAATAAACCCAAGCTCCTCAGCCAAAATCGAAAAGATAAAATCATTATACGGTTCAGGTAAGTACAGGAACTTCTGCCGACTCATTCCGATTCCGAGTCCCATCAGCCCACCCGGTCCAATCGCATATAATGATTGAATCAATTGATAGCCAGCGCCAAGCGGGTCCGACCATGGATCGATAAAGGACGTTATTCGTTTAATTCTGTAAGGCGCAGCCAACACAAGCCCTATGAATCCAATTACCCCAAGCAGGGCCAGGCCGAGCAAGTGCTTCATCCGTGCACCTGCTACAAAAATCATCAATACAGAAGTACCGAACAATACCGTACCTGTTCCAAGATCCGGCTGAAGCATAATCATTCCGAATGCCAGGCAGACGATGCCAAGCGTAGGTACCAGCCCTTTAGTGAACGAACCGATGTCTTTCTGATTGTCTGATAGCCATTTTGCCAGAAATGCCGCCATTCCCAGCTTCATAAACTCTGCCGGCTGAATTCCAAATGCACCGATACCAAGCCAGCTTTTTGCTCCATTGACTTCTTTACCAATAATCAGAACGATAATCAGTAGAAAGAAGCAAAAAATGAGACCCGGCTTCGCCCATTTTTTCCATACCCAATAATCTACGTTCATTGTTACAAACATCGCCGCAATACCAAGTGTAGCAAAAATAAGCTGGCGCTTGGTGAAAAAGAAGGGGTCGCCTTTCTGGGCGGCGACCACAGCACTTGAGCTGTACACCATGACCACGCCAATCGCCAGCAACACAAATGTCACGACAATAATAATAAAATCAGGAGTTGAACGGGCCTTTGTCACGCAAAACACCTCTTACAGCGCAGAATTTGCCGCACCCTGCCGCCTGTCCGTTCAATCACCTGATTTTGATTAAACCTTCAAACAGCGGTTACGGGCTTGTTTTAAGCTTATGCACGGATTGCTTAAACAAGACCCCCCGCTCCTCGAACGATTTGTACATGTCCCAGCTGGCACACGCCGGCGAGAGCAGCACAATGTCGCCTTCCCGAGCAATGGACTTGGCTTCGGCAACCGCATCAATAACAGTATCGACGCGCTTGGTCCGAATAATCCCCGCATCTTCCGCCCGAGCCAACAATTTTTCTGCGGTCTGCCCGTATGTAATAACTGCCTTGACATGTCGGCGAAGCAGAGGTACCAATTCTTGGAAATCAATACCTCGATCAAGTCCCCCACCAATCCAAACAATCGGAGCAGAAAATGAGTCAAGCGCACGGCTGGCCGCTTCCGGATTGGTCGCCTTTGAATCATTATAGTATTTAACGCCATCGATTTCGTCTACGAATTCGAGTCGATGTTCTACGCCAGAAAACGTACGCAGAACATGGCGGAGCGCTTCCATATTTGCACCAGCGGCCCGAGCCACACAAATTGCCGCCAGCATATTCTCTACGTTGTGAGCACCGGGCAACGCCAGTTCCTCTAGGCGAACTACCACTTCTTCTTCTGGTGCCCCGTCTAGCTTATCTTTCAGGTTGCCTGATAAAGGACGTTTGAATACGATGGCCCCATCCCGTAGAAAGGCTCCTTGCTCTACTGTTTCTATTGTGCTAAACCAGAGAATTTGCGAACGAATTTCTGCAGCTAGATTACGGCAAATTTCGTTATCATAATTTAGTACAGCCACATTTGACTCATCCTGATTCATAAAAAGTTTACTTTTGCTATGTACGTAATCTTCTTTTGTTTTATGGTAATCTAAATGTGCATCATATACATTTAGCAGACACGCGATCACTGGATGAAATTTTCTAGTGCCTTTAAGTTGAAAGCTGCTAAGTTCAGCTACCAATACCTGACTCGCCTCCGCCTGTAATGCCTGTTCACTTAGCGGAGTCCCGATGTTGCCAGCTACGATCGGCGCAAGGCCGCCCTCTTCCAGCATGCGGCCAATCAATGTCGTAGTTGTCGTCTTTCCATTCGATCCAGTAATGCCGATAATCGGTGCATCTGACAATTCGTAAGCAATCTCCACTTCTGTGACAACCGGAATCCCGAGTGATTCCGCCTTCTGAATTGGCGCTACCGTATATGGAATACCTGGGTTTTTAATGACAATATCAACATTCGGATTTACAACATCGTCTGGATGCCCGCCACAGATAACAGAAATTCCTTCCTTCCTGAGCAACTCTGCTTCTTCGCACTCATTCTCCGGTTTTTTATCGTTGACTGTAACGGTACCCCCACACGCTTTCAGTGTGCGAGCCACGGCGACCCCGCTCTTAGCAAGGCCAAGCACAACCGCCTGTTTTCCTTTATATAACGTTCTTCCTTCTTCAATGGACATCAGCTTAACACCCCAATATATACACCCAGGCTCGCGCAAATCAATCCAGCAAACCAGAAAGTTACCACAACCCGCCATTCAGACCAGCCGCCCAACTCATAATGATGATGCAATGGACTCATGCGAAACACCCGTTTTTTACGTGTTTTGTAAGAAAGTACTTGAATAATAACAGATAAAGCTTCCATAACGAATACACCGCCGATAATGATGAGCAGAATTTCCGTCTTGGTAAGAATAGCGATCCCGGCGATGGCTCCGCCCAATGCAAGCGATCCCGTATCTCCCATAAACACTTTAGCCGGATGTGCATTGAACACCAGAAAACCAAGCACAGCCCCTACTACTGCAGCAGCAAAAATAGCAATGTTCATCTGACTCGACACCCAAGCAATAACCGCATACGCACTAAATGCAATCGCACTTGTACCTGCAAGCAGTCCATCCAGACCGTCTGTTAGATTAACCGCATTAGACGCCCCGATGGTCATGATAAGCACAAGCGGTAAATACAGCCATCCGATATCAATACTCCAATGAATTCCCGGAATAGAAATGATCGTATCATATCCGTTGCGGACAAGCACATAGTAGAATACCGCTCCAATAACGAGCTGACCGAATAGCTTTTGTTTTGCGGTCAGCCCCAGGTTGCGCTTCATTACAATCTTGATGAAATCGTCCAAAAAACCAATAAGTCCATAGCCCAGTGTAATAAAAAGAAGAAGAAAAATCTCGACCGATTGGTTAGTGAATTTAATAACGGTGAACGTAAGGGCAAGCAAAATGATAATACCGCCCATTGTTGGTGTCCCCGCTTTTTTCTGATGCCCTTTCGGCCCTTCTTCACGAATCGCCTGGCCAAACTTCAACCGTCTTAGAATAGGGATGAAGAGCGGAGCGAGAAGCACAGCAATTAAAAAAGCTGCGGCAATGGAAAAAAACAAAACCCGTACAAGCATTGTACGCCCTCCTTTCTATAATCTCCTCATCCTATTTCTTCTTTTCTAGTATGGCTTGATATGCCTCTTCCTTATCATCAAAGTGGATGGTTTTGTCTTTTAAAATTTGATACGTCTCATGGCCTTTACCGGCGATGAGTACCACATCCTTAGGCCCTGCCCTGTGAATCGTTTCCCGAATCGCTTCCCTACGGTCCACTTGAGTGAAATACCGATCTTTATCAATACCATTGGCAACAAGGCCTTCTATCATCTCGTCAATAATCGCCTGCGGATCTTCCGAACGTGGATTATCAGATGTAATAACTGCTATATCAGCATGACGCGCAGCAATGGCCGCCATGATCGGACGCTTCGTTCGATCACGGTCACCCCCACAGCCTACAACGCAGTACACCTTGCCCTCAGCAAACTCACGAACCGTTTTCAGCACATTCTCCAAGCTGTCAGGTGTATGAGCGTAGTCGACAATTACTGTATAATCCTGTCCTGCATCTACACGCTCAAATCTGCCGCGTACACCTTCTACCTGCTCCAATGTCCGCTTAATTGTCTCAAGAGGGATACCCTCCACAAGGCAAGCTGCCGTCGCCGCCAGCACATTATACACATTAAAATTACCGATCATGCGCAATGTCAAATCAATGCTGCCCACAAATGTTTCTAGCTTTAGCTTTGTACCCATGGCCGTAATCGAAATATCTCTGGCGCGTACATCGGCTTTATCCCGAATACCATACGTAATAACTTGCGCCGACGTCATCCGGGCAAAGGTCTCGCTTGCGGGATCATCTATATTCAGTATGGCGTATTTCATACGCTCCCTATCATACTCATTGCCAAGCTGGGAGAACAAGAGCCCTTTCGCCTGCAGATAATTCTCCATCGTTTTATGGTAATCAAGATGATCCTGTGTCAAATTGGTAAATACGCCCGTAGCAAATCGTACACCACGCACCCGCCCCATATCAAGGGCATGTGAGGATACCTCAATAGCCGCATATTCAGCGCCTTTATCTTTCATCCAGCGAAAGGCACGGTGCAAATCAAGCGCTTCAGGAGTCGTATTCTTTACTTCACGAACTTCATCCGCAATGCGCATCTCAATCGTACCGATAATGCCCGTTGGATGCCCAGCCGCTTCTAAAATGCGTTCAATTAAATGTGTAGTCGTCGTCTTGCCATTCGTTCCCGTTACCCCGATAACCTTCATCAGGTGCGTCGGTTGGCCGAAGAAACGATCTCCGAGCACAGCCATTGCCCGCCTTGTGTCCGGCACATAAATAACAGGAACGTCTGCTTCAATTGATCGCTGTGCTAAAATGGCTGCCGCCCCCTGAAGAACGGCTTTCTCAGCAAAATCGTGTCCGTCCACTGTGAAACCAGGCAAGCAAATAAACAAATCGCCCGGCTTCACCTTGCGCGAATCAATTTCGATCCCGGTGATTTCTGTTTTCACGTCCCCTGTCGTCCGCCACAGAGCGAGAGGTGCCAGTAACTCTTCTAGTTGCATCGTCCTTCTCCTTCTTTCCCGCGGTTCTCCCGCTTCATCTTCATCTATAAATCATAACGAATTTATTGTAATGCTCTTTGTTTTATTTGTCACCCAAATAAACACGAATTGTCGCGCCTTCTTCCACTCTCGTGCCTGGCTGCGGCGATTGATAGGATACTTTAGTACCACTACCTGCAATGTCAAGCGGGAAGGCATAGTATGAAGCAGTAATATCTTTACGCTCCATGCCGATAAGATTCGGCACCTGTACGATTTTTTTGTCGGGATATTTATATTTTTTGTCCATCTGCTGCGTACGAGGCGGCACTTTCATATAATGTAAGGATGACTCTAGAATATTGCGCACGATCGGCGCAGCCACAACTCCTCCGAACTGAATGCCTTTCGGGTTATTTATAGCCGTATAGACAATAATTTGCGGATCGTCTGCAGGCGCAAAACCGATGAACGATACGATATGTTTACTCTTCGAATACACTCCATTCTCTACTACCTGGGCCGTTCCGGTTTTTCCCCCGACACGATAGCCATCGATGTAGGCATTGCCCCCTGTACCATTGGCAACAACGCTCTCAAGCGCTCGACGCACTTCAGCAGATGTTTCTGGAGAAATAACCTGGCGGACTGGCTGCGGCTTATTCTCCTGTACCGTCTTGCCGGTTTTCGGATCGTGCCATGACTTAGCAAGATGCGGCTTCATCAGCTTTCCGCCATTAATCGCTGCCCCTACCGCCTGCACCTGCTGAATGGGAGTAACAGAAACACCCTGCCCAAACGCCGTAGTGGCCAGCTCGACCGGTCCTACCCGATTCAGCTTAAACAGCACGCCGTTTTCTTCACCCAGCAGATCGATGCCCGTCCGCTTTCCAAAACCAAATTCCTTAATGTAATGAAAGAGCCGTTCCTTACCGAGACGCTGCCCCAGCAATACAAAACCCGGGTTGCATGAATTCTGCACGCCTTCAAGGAACGTTTGCTGTCCATGGCCACCCCGCCTCCAGCAGCGCAGCGTTGCACCAGCTACCTTAATAGAGCCGGGATCATTAAATGTATCTTTATCTAGGTCGACCTTTTTATCTTCAAGGGCAGCAGCAAGTGTAATAATCTTAAATGTAGAGCCTGGTTCATATGTTTTCCAAATCGGCAAATTTCGATTGTACGTTTCTACGGGATAGTCCTTATAATGTCCAGGGTCATAATTAGGACGACTTGCCATGCCTAATACTTCCCCTGTTTTCGGGGAAAAGGCAATGGAGATCGCATCATCGGGCTGGTATACAGCCATCGCTTGATCCAGCTCACGCTCAATGATGCGCTGGATATTCGCATCAATCGTCAAATATAAATCCTGACCATCTACCGGGGGAATAAATCGTTCAGGCAGTCCAGGCATCTTTTGTCCAGCCGCGTTTGCTCCAAATGCAACATGCCCTTTCTTACCTTGAAGCTTTTCATTATATATACGCTCCACTCCGGTTAATCCTTGATTGTCTACCCCCGTAAATCCAAGCACATGCGCCGCTAGCGAGCCATTCGGATAATAGCGCTGACTATCTTCTGCTAGTTGAATACCCGGAATGTTAAGTGCCTGCACCTGTTTGGCCACTTCTTCAGAAACGCGGCGTCCTCCCGGCACACGCACAATACGTTCACGTCGGCTAATTTCCTTTAGAATTTTCTGTTCTTCGATTTTTAAAATCGGCGCTAGCTTACGAGCGGTGTCAGGTTTATCTTTAATCTGGGCAGGAATCCCCATAACAGACGGCACACTGATATTGTACGCCAGCACTTCGCCGTTGCGATCCAGAATGCGCCCCCGCTTTGCTTCGAATGGAATATTGCGGGTCCATAAGTCTTCGGCATGCTCCCTTAACCACGAGCCTTGCCAAAGCTGTACATAGCCAAGGCGTGTAATCAACAGCAAAAACAACAGGAATCCCAGCAATAGCGCAATAAAAATGCGTCGTCGAACGGTAACACCGGATACACGCAATGTCCTTCTCCTCCTCACCGAATGGGTGCGCTCACTTCATCCGCGCAATATATTCTCACCAATACCCTATTCGATGAATAAAAAAGATAGAACAGGCTTTCCTTAGTTCTCCGTTTTCCGTTTCGTTTTCTCTTTGTCTTCCGACTTCTTCGATTCTTTTTCAGAATCGGGAGTAGGAACTTCCGACTTCGGTGCTAACGTAACCGCAAGCTTGTCCCCTTTCTTTAGCATCGTACCAGGCTGGATACTCTGATTGATGACGTATCCTTCTCCGATGATGCCCGGTGCTTGAATACCTAAAAGCGACGATAGTTCCATCACTTCGCGCAGCGTTTTACCTTGTAGATCCGGCATCTTCACGCCTTCTTTGGAAGTCAGTATGTATACATTCGTTCCTTTTGTAAGCCTGGCGGTCGCCTGTGGATACTGTCCGACAACCGTTTTTCCCGATCCTAGCACCTGAGCTGTCAAGCCTGCTTCCCTTAATGCCTGCTTGCCTTCCGTGACCGTTTTTCCCGCAAGATCCGGCATAGACGTCGACTCATCCTTCGCAACTTCTACGATCTTTTCATCAGTTTTATCAGGCGACAGCTTCAAATAATGAAGGCTGCGTTCCATGACGGATTTGAAAATCGGTGCCGCAACGATTTTTCCGCCCGCTGATGGCACGTCAATATGAGGCTGGTCAACTACAACAAAGATTAGGAGCTTCGGATTATCTTTTGGCGCAAAACCAATAAATGAGTTAATGTATTTACCTGCAACATAGCGGCCTTTTTCGGCAACCTGAGCCGTCCCGGTTTTACCCGCCACCTGATAGCCCGGCAACGCGAATGGTTGTCCGGTCCCATTCTTCTCATTTACAACTGCACCTAGCAAATCCCGCGTCTGCTTGGCTGTCTCCTCAGAAACGACCCGGCGTACCATCTGGGGCTTATTCTCCTGAATCACCTGATTTGTTTTGGCATCTCTTATTTCCTTAACAATATACGGCTTCATCAGCTTTCCGCCGTTTGCAATAGCCCCCACTGCCGCTACCTGCTGGATGGCGGTTACTGATACACCCTGACCAAATGTAATAGAGGCTACGTCACGCGGATAATATTTACGCTTCGGATTGAAAGACCCCTTCGCTTCACCTGGGAGGTCAATGCCCGTCTTCTGTCCAAATCCGAACTTCTCAAGGTAGCTGAATAGCTTCTCCTGGCCAAGCATTTTATAGCCAAGAAGAACAAACGCGATATTACTGGAGCGTTTAACCCCCTCCCGATACGAAATTCTGCCCCAACCAATCCCCCGGTTATGGTCACGAATCGGCTCGCCGGGTACACCGGTATATGTACCCGACATATAATCAGCATTAGGGTTGAATTTTTTCTCTTCAATGGCAGCGGCAAGCGTTGCAATCTTAAACGTCGAACCAGGCTCGAAATTCTCTGCAATAACCGGATTGTAAAACTTCTTAATGTCCGTCGGAGCATTCGGATTGAATGTCGGCCGGGTGCCCATACCGAGAATTTGCCCGGTATTCGGGTCGGCCACCACTACGCTGACACCTTCCATCTTATACTTGGCAGTTGTCTGATTGAGTGCGTCTTCGATATAGCTTTGAATCTGGTGGTCTATCGTCAATACAACCCTATTCCCGTCCTTGGCTGGTTTATATGATTCTACCCCATCTGGCAACTGATTCCCGTGTGCATCTTTTTTGAATGTAAAGCTCCCTTTCTCTCCCTTCATTTGTCCATCGAACATACTTTCAATCCCCATCTTCGCTTCGCCTTCTAGATTAGTATAGCCGATAACGTGCGCTGCGAATGCTCCAGACGGATAATAACGACGCGATTCTTCGTACAGCCCGATGCCCGGAAGATTAAGTTCTTTTATTTTGTCCGCTGTTTCCTTCGGGATTTTCCATCCTCCTGGACGAAGCTCCACCTGCTTCAAATTTTTGGTCAGACGTTCCATGATTTTTTCCTGGGACATGTTGAGAATCGGTGCAAGCTTGGCCGCTGTCATCTCTGGATCAGCGACAAAGTTCTTATTTTTCTCATCATTAGGATATGGCTTTAAACGTGCAATAACAGTATACGCCTTGCCTTGATAAGCAAGGAGGTTCCCATTACGGTCAGTAATATCGCCGCGCTTCGGATTAATTGCATCACTTCGTTCCCATGTATTTGTTGCTTTCGCCATAATCTCGGTGTTGTCTACATATTGAATCCAAAACGTGCGCAAAATGAGCGCAAAAAAGGAGAGCGTAAATAGCCCCCCCATCAATAACGTACGCAGGTTAATCTTTTTTCTCATCTCGCATCCTCCTAATTCGAGGCTGTGCCGCCTTTAAATACCCGGACTGTATCATCAAGCTTGGTCAATCCCATTTGTTCGGCAATGCTACGAATCCGCTCCGGTTTGCTTAACTCATCGATTTGGGCATGAAGCTCCCCATTCTGCTCCGTAATCTTCTTCACTTCATGCTTTGTCTCAAGGATTTGGTAATTATAGTAAGAGATTTTTGCGTAGCGCGCGATGAGAAATGTGGATACAATAACGAGCGCAACGACAGCAAAAAAGTAAAGCAGTTTCTCTCCAGAGCTAATCCCGGGGCGAATTGTCACGCGCTTCTTCTGGATCGTACGCTGTTTCGGCTTCGGTCTCCGCTCAATTTGTGTAGCTAGATTTCCTTGGTTGTATGGCCGCAAAACATTCGTCTCCTCCTTTGCCTATTGTTCTACTTTCTCCGCAATTCGTAGCTTCGCCGAACGTGCCCTGCGGTTCTCGCTTAACTCGGCCTCTTCTGGTACGATCGGTTTGCGTGTAATGATCTTCAGTATCGGTTTGTTGCCGCAAGCGCACTGGGGAAAATCTGGTGGACATATACACCCCTTGCTGTACTCCTGGTAAGTCTGTTTGCAAATTCTATCTTCTAATGAATGAAAGGTAATGACGCTTGTCCTTCCACCTGGAGCAAGAAGTTCAATCCCTGCTTCCAGGGCTTCTTTAAAAGCATTCAGTTCGTCGTTCACCGCAATACGAATAGCCTGGAATGTCCGTTTTGCCGGGTGTGGACCGGTGCGTCTAGCCGCAGCCGGAATGCCGCGCTTAATCAGTTCAACCAATTCGCCCGTCGTAGTAACTGGATTCTTCTTGCGCTCGCCTACAATCTCTTTTGCAATACGGCGTGCGAATTTCTCTTCGCCGTATTCGAACAGGATTGAAGCAATTTCTTCCTCTGGCCATTCATTGACAACTTCATATGCAGACAACGGTTGTGTACGGTCCATCCGCATATCAAGCGGTGCATCCGCATTATAGCTAAAGCCGCGTTCTGCCTCATCCAACTGTGGTGAAGATACGCCCAAATCGAACAATACTCCATCAATCCGCGGAATACGTAACTCTTCAAGCACTTCTTTCAAGCGACGAAAATTGCTTTTTACAAGCGTAACATGTTCCATGTACGGCGCGAGGCGCTCTTCTGCATTAGCGAGAGCGATATCGTCCTGATCAATGGCAATGAGACGTCCTCCTCCGCTAATCCTTGATGCGATTAATGAGCTATGGCCAGCTCCCCCAAGCGTACAATCCACATAAATCCCGCCCAGCTTAATATCCAAGCCGTCCACTGCCTCTTGGTGCAGCACCGTGATGTGATGGAACATCATTTATCCTCCTTGCATCCTGCTACAAATCAAAATCAACAATTTTTTCTGCAATCTCATTAAAATAATCACCGGATTCGGACGTATACTCTTCCCATGCCGTCCGGCCCCAAATTTCAACTCTGTTGGATACGCCGATAACGACGCATTCTTTTTCAATTTGCCCATGCTTACGCAGAGCGAGTGGTATGCTTACTCTTCCCTGCTTGTCCGGTACACATTCGGTCGCGCCAGAGAAAAACAAGCGGGTAAATGCGCGGGCATCAGCCCTGGTAAAAGGGAGATTCTTCAGCTTGCCTGTCAGCACGCTCCATTCTTCCATTGAATAAACAAACAAACAGCAGTCCAAACCGCGCGTCATTACGAAGCGCTCCCCCAGTTCCTCCCGAAATCTAGAAGGAACTGTCAGCCGCCCCTTATCATCGAGGGTATGCTCGAACTCTCCCATGAACACGCATTTTCACCTACCTGTTTGCCTTTCCCTCCACTTTCCCCCACTTTACACCACATAACGTATTCTAGCTTATAAATCAAAATCCTTCTATAAAAATTTAGGAAGTTTTGTGGAATTAGCGCTAATTGCATAAAAAAAATGTCGAATGAGTGAACGAACCCATTCGACATTGTGATTTTTAGCCTATTCTTCTTTCCAGCTTTCCAGATATGCCTTTTGTTCCTCCGTCAAAATATCTATACCTAATCCTAAAGCTTCTAACTTTAGACGTGCTACCCGCTCATCCAATTCATATGGTACATTCAGCACACGGGCCCCGATTTCTTCATACTTCTCATTCACGTATGCGAGCGAAATGGCCTGCAGCGCGAACGTCATATCCATAATCTCTGCTGGATGGCCGTCACCTGCCGCCAGATTGACGAGACGCCCTTCTGCCAACAGATAAATTTTACGTCCATCTTTTAGCGCATATTCCTCGATGTCTTTGCGCACGACACGTTTGGATGCAGCAAGCGCTTCAAGTTCCTGTTTGTTAATTTCGATATCGAAATGGCCTGCATTGGATAAAATGGCACCGTCTTTCATTACCTCCATATGCTCGCCGCGGATAACATCGCGGTTTCCTGTTACTGTCACAAAGTAATCGCCATGCTTGGCTGCTTCTGCCATCGGCATTACCTCAAAGCCATCCATATATGCCTCAATAGCTTTGATGCCATCGATTTCTGTAACGATAACCTTGGCGCCAAGGCCTTTTGCACGCAGGGCTACGCCGCGTCCGCACCAGCCGTAACCAACAACGACAACAGTCTTGCCTGCTACCACAAGATTTGTCGTACGATTGATGCCATCCCATACGGACTGCCCTGTACCGTAACGATTATCAAACAAATATTTGCAGTATGCATCGTTCACTGCGATCATCGGGAATTTTAATTCGCCCGACTTTTCCAGCGCACGGTTACGAATCACACCCGTTGTCGTCTCTTCGCAACCGCCACGTACTTGCGCCAATAAATCCGGACGCTCAGAGTGCAGAATCGTTACAAGATCACCGCCGTCATCAATAATTAAATCCGGTTTTATCTCAAGTGTTTTAATCATGTGTTCTTTATACTCAGCCGGTTCTGGATTGTACTTGGCAAACACCGTAATACCATCTTCTACAAGAGCGGCCGCTACATCATCCTGGGTGGAAAGCGGATTGCTGCCTGTGATCGTTACGTCCGCGCCCCCTGCTTTTACTACCTTCGCGAGATATGCCGTTTTCGCTTCCAAATGAAGAGAAATAGCCACTTTCAGCCCTTTGAACGGCTGTTCTTTTTCGAACTGTTCACGGATGCGGTTCAATACCGGCATATGTTCTTTAACCCAATCAATTTTCAGATGTCCGCTCGGCGCAAGGCTCATATCGCGCACAATACTTTTTTCCGTTTTATTCAAAATGTCAGCCTCCCATTTTTAATCAATGGATACCGCATAGTGGTCAGGTGAGATTTCGTACGGATACGAAGCAAACTCTCTAAACCAATCCATGCCGTACTTGTTAAGATAACCAAATATATTGTAAACGCGTTCCTGTGGTTTGTCCAATGGAAACAATGAAAGAGCAACCTTATCGAATTGGCGCAAGGCAGCTTCGTGCTGTTTAATAAATGCTGCCTGAGCTTTATGCTCGTAATAAGTCACCTGTTCTAAAATTTTTTCCAGATTTTTCTCACCCAACTTTTGTAGCCCGCGCTCAATATGTGTCGCTTCCTGAATAAGAGGTTCATACAGTTGTCTGATCCTCTCCCTTGCATTCCCGAATTTTTGTTCAAGATGATGCGTATCCTGCGCGATTAAGAACTGTTCCCTTTTTTCTACAAGTCGCAGCAATGCATCTTCTACACTCAACTCGTATTTGCGCATATTTTTTTGAACCGCACCCTCCAGCAAGCTGAATGACAACCGTGGGATAAGCGGCGGCATTTCATAACCCATGCACCGGAAGTATTCTGCGTAAAGCCCCCAGTAGGCAATTTCCCCCGGACCGCCGACAAAAGCAAGCGTTGGCAGCAAATGTTCCTGCATCAAGGGACGGGTAACCACATTCGCGCTGAATCGTTCTGGTTGTTCCTTCAATAAAGTCAACAAATCTTCCTTAGCGTATGTCTCGCTGCCATCACGTGTCTGGAACGTACCGTCAGAAAGACGTATCATGCCAATCCGTTCTCCTGCTCGATACATAAAAAACTGTGCGTTAGTAGCATCCGTTTCAACCTGCTTACGATAACCTAGTGCTTCCAGTTTTTTTCCTTGCCTGGCGACTGCCTCGTTTAGCTCTGCATTCTGTTCAATGATTTGTGTAAACACTGGAACTTCAAGGCGCCGTACAAACGGGAGGGCGGCGTCCATTAACACGAGCCCCTGCTCACCAAACAGCCACGCCATCGTTCGAGCAAAGAAGCCGGTCAGCGTATCAGACTGTTCAGCAAATCCATACAGCCTCTCTTTAATCTCTCCCGTAAACTCCGTTTCAATTTGCTCTGCAAAGTATTCATTAACCAATGCCTGCATCTCATCTGTATCTATCTTAAAATGCGAGATAGAAGATCGTCCTTCTGATTCGACCGCCAGCTTTACTTTTTTTACCTGTGAATCGCGTGTCTGCGTGTACACATGATTAACCTCTTCATAGTCATGGTCTTCTCCAGCAATCCAAAATATTGGAACGATCGGCTTGCCCAGTCTGTTTTCTTGCTCAGCGGCAAGGCGGATAATCGTAATCGCCTTGTGGATCGTGTAAAGCGGTCCGGTCAATACACCTGCCTGCTGTCCCGCTACTATCACATATGCATCCGAACGGCGCAGTTTTTCAATATTTTCTGTAGCTCGTGCATGATTGCCTATCTTCTGATTAAATGCGAGCAATCCGTCTGCTAACTCCTCCCGATGCTGCACTGCATGCGATTCAAGCCATGTAAGACGCTTTGCAAAACTTGCTTGCTTGTAAGGAGTATATGAATAGAAATCCCTTACTATCCCGTAATTATGTATATAATCGTGTACAAGCATTTGGCCGGATGGCAGTTGCACCTGTTCTATCTGCACATGGTTCATCCTTTCTTTCTCTTATTTTAAATAAGTATAACATACAAAGCAAAACTTCACTCAGTGAGGATTTTTTCTACCTGTCCTCCCTTGATTTATACAAGGTTATTATCACATGTATGATCCGGAAGGCAAAAAAAAGATAGACAGGAAATATGTCTCCCATCTATCTTATCTCTGTTCAGTCTTGAATATGTTCAACTATATCAGTTTCAGCCCTCGACAAACTAAGCATACGTTGAACCAGCCCCCTTACATATCTCTGGTTTTCTTCCAGTTGATCAGGAAAAAATACTCCTATATGTGTTACCGCCGCTATATACGTCAATACATGACGCTCAATCCACAAGGACTCCTCGGAAGATTCCGCAAACACATTGAACAGATGCTTTTTTAGTTGCTCATGCGCCCGCATTTGCGCTTTATGTCCTTCATCATGTATTTCTACATTTCGCTGTGGGTCCTCAACAATCTCACGCCAGAAACTGGAATGGCGAACCACAAAAGCAAGCAGCAAATCCGTAATAGATTGTAACTTTTCAGCGGTATGCTGGTTCTCATCACGTGTAATCTCAAAAATACGAAAATCAAGCTCATCTGATTGCTGAACTAGAATGGCCTGGTACAGTACGGCTTTATTCGGATAATAGTTATAAATCGTACCGACCGCAATTCCTGCCTCTTTAGCAATAGACCGCATATCCGCTTGCCGGTATCCTTTTTCGATAAAAATCTTATGCGCAGCCGCCAGAATACGCTGCCGAAAAGAATGACTCATGTTCCTGCTCCTCAATTGCTATCATTATGTTTCATCATAGCATATCCATGCGTATTCTGGAATGTCAATCAAGGAGCCGCATGCATCCGGCATGTCACCATGCGGATTATACTGGATAAACCGGATGCTTGCGGTGCGAAAAGGTCAATTGCTTGCTGCTGTAGGCTGCAAGGCGCCCGATAAGCTCCTCTCGCAACCTGCTTCCTTCCACAATTCCGTCGATGATAAGCTCAGAAGCCAGACGATAAATATCGATATCTTCCTGGTATTCTTTTCGTTTTTCCATTACAAATTTCTGGCGTTCCTGCGCATCCTCAATGGCATTAATTTTATTACTATATACAGCATTAACAGCGGCTTCCGGTCCCATAACCGCGATTTGTGCGGTAGGCAATGCCAAGCAGCAGTCAGGCTCAAACGCAGGGCCTGCCATCGCATACAAACCGGCACCATATGCTTTACGCACAATAACCGAAATTTTTGTGACGGTTGCTTCCGACATCGCTGAAATCATTTTGGCTCCATGACGAATAATACCGGCGCGTTCCACCTTTGTGCCAATCATAAAGCCGGGAACGTCAGCAAGGAACAACACCGGGATACCGTACGCGTCACACAAATTAATAAAACGTGCAGCTTTATCTGCTGAATCGACGAACAGTACGCCGCCTTTTACGCGCGGTTGGTTTGCAATAATTCCTACAGGTTTGCCGTCCATACGGGCGAATCCAGTAATTAACTCTGCCGCAAACAGCTTCTTCATCTCATAAAATGAATCTTCATCTACAATGGCCTCTATTAATTCATGCATGTTAAACGGAGCATTTTGATTCGTCGGTACAATTTCTTCTACACTACGAGCTTCCGCTTTCGGCGCTTTCGCTTCGCGCACTGGTGGATTCTCCTGAAAATTAGCTGGAAAATAAGATAGATATTGACGTGCCGATTCGATCGCCTCTTGTTCAGAGGAGGCCAACACATCGCCGCAGCCGCTGACAGAGCAGTGCATACGCGCACCACCCATCTCTTCGAGCGTAACTTTCTCCCCAATTACCATCTCAGCCATACGCGGAGAGCCAAGATACATGCTGGCATTACCTTCTACCATAACAACAATATCGCAGAACGCCGGGATATATGCGCCGCCTGCTGCAGAAGGGCCAAACAATACACATACTTGTGGAACCATACCGGATAGCTTCACTTGATTGTAAAAGATACGCCCTGCGCCACGACGTCCCGGAAACATCTCAATTTGGTCAGTAATACGTGCACCTGCCGAATCTACAAGATAAATCATCGGTACACGAAGTTTTTCGGCTGTTTCCTGGATACGAATAATTTTCTCTACCGTTCGAGCTCCCCAAGAACCAGCCTTAACTGTGGAATCGTTCGCCATGACGCATACGGTTTGCCCATTCACTTTACCAATGGCGGTCACAACACCGTCCGCCGGCAAATCCCCAGCCATAAAGTTAGCAAACAACCCATCCTCCAGTTGAAACTCATCATCGAACAACAACTTCAGCCGATCACGTACAAACAGCTTATTATGCTCTTTATTTTTCGAATGATATTTCTCTGCGCCGCCACGCTGAACCCGCTCAATCCGTTCGTGAAGCGTCTCCTCTAACGTTTTATTTACCTGTTGTGTATCACTCATTCGCACTTTCCCCTTCCATACATGTTGTCTTCATTGCCTGCAGCACCCGCGAAGGCAACGTGCGGTTCAATATCTTCTCCAAGAACGCACCTGCTTCCACGACTTCCTCCAGTTTTACTCCTGTCTCCATGCCCATGCCATGCAACATATAGAGAACATCTTCTGTAGCGATATTGCCAGATGCACCAGGCGCATACGGACAGCCGCCAAGTCCGCCAACGGAGCTGTCAAATGTGCGAATGCCTGCTTCAAGTGCTGCATAGACATTGGCAAGCCCGGTTCCGCGCGTATCATGGAAATGACCGGCGAGCCTCTCCTTACCGAACAGCTCAATAAGCGAGGTGAAGCGTTCTTTTACCTGTCCGGGTGTCCCGACACCAATCGTGTCTCCAATAGACACTTCATACACTCCCATGTGCAGCAGCTCTTCCGTCACACGGGCCACTGCTGAAAGAGGCACATCTCCTTCATATGGACAGCCGAATGCAGTTGATACATAGCCACGCACCTTTATGCCTATCGCCGTTGCCGTTTCGGCCACTTCCCGTAATACAGGGTACGTTTCTTCTATCGTTTTATTAATATTGCTCTTGTTATGCGATTCACTAGCTGACATGAAGACCGCAATTTCCTTGATTCCGGTCTGCTGCGCACGTTCCAATCCTTTCAAATTTGGCACAAGCGCACTATAGACAACGCCGTCTTTTCGCCGAATTCCATTCAGCACATCTATGGCATCCGCCAATTGCGGAATCCACTTTGGATTAACAAATGAAGTGGCTTCAATCCTGCGAATACCCGAACTGACTAATCGCTCAATCAGTTCAATTTTAAGAGAGGTGTCAATAATTTCCTTCTCATTTTGAAGTCCGTCACGTGGACCGACTTCAAATAGGGTAATCCGGTTTGTCATACTTCTTCCTCCTTACCCTTCAAGCTCGATCAGCACATCTCCTTCGTTAACGAAATCCCCTACATTCACTTTTATCGCTGTTACCCTACCGGACGTCTCGGCCGCTACAGGTACTTCCATCTTCATTGATTCAAGCATGACCACATCAGCTCCACTTCTCACCTCGTCCCCTTCATTGACCAATACGTTGATTATTGTACCTGCCATGTTTGCTACGATTTGTTTCATTTTATATTCCTCCCGTATTGTATTATTTATTGGTCGTCCGCTTCATTTGTTGAACGAATTGTGTTGTGTATGTTCCCGCAACGAACGCTTCATCACGCAGCACATCACCAAGCATAGGAAGATTTGTTTTAATGCCGTCGATTACATACTGTGCGAGTGCTTCCTCGGCACGGGCGATCGCTTCGGCACGCGTGTTTCCACTGACGATTAACTTGCCTATCATTGGATCATAGTACGGTGTAATGGTTGAGCCTGACTCAACAGCATCATCAACACGAATCCCTTTCCCTTCCGGTTGTTCATATCTTGAAATCGTACCCGGAGACGGCATGAACGTAATTGGATCTTCAGCATAAATTCGAAGTTCTATCGCATGTCCACGCTGTATTACCTCTTCTTGCGAAATTGTGAGCGCTTTCTCTTCGGCGATCATTAACTGCATCTCCACAAGGTCAAAGCCTGTTACCGCCTCAGTAACGGGATGCTCTACCTGAAGGCGCGTGTTCATTTCCAAAAAGAAAAACTCCTGTTCTCCATTCATAATAAATTCAACAGTTCCGACTCCCGTATAACCAACCGCCTGTGCAGCCTGAACGGCTGTCCGACAAATTGCCTCTCGCGTCACATCATCCAGGAACGGAGACGGACTTTCTTCAATCACCTTCTGATGACGTCGCTGAATCGAGCACTCCCGCTCAAACAGATGGATGATGTGACCATGCTCGTCACCAGCAATCTGCACTTCAATATGGTGTGGTTCTTCAATGTACTTCTCAATAAACATATCATCGTTGCCAAAATACGCTTTTGCCCGCCCTTTGGCAGACTGAAACGCTTTTCGCACTTCTTCCTCATTTTCACACACTTGCATGCCGATCCCGCCACCGCCCGCGCTTGCCTTTAACATGACTGGATATCCTATATCCGCTGCAATGCTGCACGCTTCTTCCGCATCCGCAATGCTACCGTTATATCCCGGAACTACCGGTATCCCGGCTTCCATCATTCGTGTTCGCGCACGAATTTTATCGCCCATATCTTCCATGACTTCAGGACGAGGACCGATAAACACAATACCTTCTTCAGCACACCTTCTCGCAAAATTCCCGTTCTCCGAAAGCAAGCCGTAACCTGGATGAATTGCGTCAACCCCATGGTCTTTAGCAGCCTGTATAATCGCTTCCATATTCAAATAGCTCTTCACTACCGGCGGCGGACCAATAACGACCGCAGCGTCCGCTTCACGCACAAAAGGCATGGGTGCATCCGCTTCAGAATGAACCGCAATCGTGCGAATTCCTTTTGCTTTGCATGTCCGTATGATTCGACGGGCGATTTCGCCCCGATTCGCAATGAGAATCGTTTTGATCTTCATTTGCTCACCCTTTCATGCACAATATGTAAAAATCAATCACTCTATAAATGACATTTTCTACAAAGGATTAAAAATCCCCTTCTTAATTTCAAAATTTTTTTAATTAAATGTCATAAAAAAAGACGGAGAAAATCAGAGACTAGAAAAAGACACACTGGTCTTTCTTCTGCCGGAGCGCAAGGCGCATCCAACCTCTTCTTTTTTCCGAATTTCCTACTTCCAACCACGTGATCATGTCAAAATATCAAGTGTAACTTATATAGTGTTGCCTGCGCGCTAGTTTGGCACCAGCGAAGTTTTCTTTATTCCCTGTGGAGCACGTGACACGGCGGGTGAAAAAGACCGACATGTCACAAAGCGGCCGTTCGACTTCGTTGTGAAAAAAAGACGAACGGCACTGTCTGCAAGTTTTTCTTATTTTTTATCTGTAATCGACACGCTCAAGATTTCCATTAGCATCCATCTTAAAACGAGGTTTCACATCAACCTCTTCTTCTCCACCGAGAAATGCCATTTTACGCGCACGATCCATAATTTGAATCAAAGCTTTATAATCATCGTTAACAACTTGATAGTCCGACTTCATCAAAGACAATTCTTCTCTTAGACTCTCATTCTCGGTGCGAAGCTCTGCAAGCTCCTTGCGGCTATCAGCTACTTCCTTTTCCAGCTGCTTCATACGCTTATATGCATCTTTCTGTCCACGCAAAAAACGAATGACAACATCGAGAGAAATTTCTTCCTGCATCTCCTGCTGTCTTACAGCAACTGCCTCATCCATTTCAGCCTGAGAGGTTTCTTCTGCTAGACTTGCCTTTTCCATAAGAGGAACCGAAGAAATGCCTTTCAGCCTCCGTTTCGCTTTCTTGCGCTCCTGGCGATGCGCCTTAGCGATTTGTATGGCATCTTCATAACGTTTACGCACAGCACTGTTCCAGCGAAATCCACATGCAGCCGCCGTCCTGCTGAGGCGCTCACCTACTTCTTCAAATGCGCACAGTTGGGTACTTCCTTCGCGAATATGTCGTAGCGTCACTTCTGCTAGCAGCAAATCATCATCCGGCGTCCATGCATCTTGACGTGTTACAGTCATATATAAATCCCTCCGTTTAATTCCAAATGGCCTTGTTACCACTATTTTTATGCACTTACTAGAGTTCATAGAATGATTTTCTAGTAAAATAGTATGTCCAGCAGCTAAAAGATTTAAACGGAAGAAGAGTGTTTTTTTCGTTTATTTTTTTTGCAAAAACTTCTGAACAACACCGTAATGAGCTTCTGATCCCCAGAGCGAGGAGCATAAATCGATTTCTTCTTCGATACATACCTCCCCTGCCAGGCCGGAATCCACCATCTTGGCTATTTTCATATACGCCTCAATACCTGCAAGCGGCTTATCTGCAATCCGTCCTGCAAACTTCATCACTTCGTCATGCAATGCTTCATGTGGGAATACACGGTCGATAAATCCGATTTCCTTGCCGTACGCTGCATCAAACAATTCTCCAGTTAACAGCAACTCCAAAGCGTTGTTCGTACCTATTTTCTCCATCAAACGGGTACCGCTGCCCCAGCCTGTAATAATATGCATGCCGATTTGCACAAAGCCCATCCTTGCCTTGTCACTTGCAATACGAAACCGGCACGCGGCTGCGAATTCACAGCCACCACCGATGGCAGCACCATTCATCATCGCGATTGTTGGCTTTGGATAGCGATCGATTTTACTCAGCAGGCGGGCCACACGCATAAGCATAGGATATGATTTATCCTTTGTACGCACCGACAAAAATTGATCCAGGTCGCCCCCAGATACAAACGCTTTATCTCCCGCTCCCGTGAAAATGAGCACTTTCACCTCTTTATCAGACGCAAGCTCATCCAAACAAACGTCCAACTCTTCTATCATTTCGAAGCTAATGGCATTTCGGACACTCGGACGGTTCAACGTAACCAGTGCGATTCCATCCTGTTTGTCTAGTAAAACCGTATTCACTTTATTCCCTCCTTTATCCTCCTGAACGTATGTATTCGCAAGCCTGTATACGTTATCTAGCCGTATCCGTATATTCAACTAATCTGTTCAAAAGACGATGAATCTCGTATTCGGCAAATTTCTGGTGCGCATGCTCCATATCGATGCACCAAGCACAACCATCAAGTGTCATCTCGTGTTGGACATCGCAGGCAATCGTCGCCAGTTCACGGGATAGATGAAGCATATCGATATTTTCTGTAATTTTTTTGCGTAATGCAGGCGTAAGCTTGTCTACATTAGCAAGCAAATTCTCAATCGTTTCATATTCAGTAATCAATTTAATAGCTGTCTTCTCGCCTATTCCTTTAACTCCCGGATAATTATCCGAAGCGTCTCCCATAAGACCTTTCACATCAATCATTTGAATCGGGCTTAGCCCCTTCTCAGCATGCAATACGTCCAGCGTGTACACTTTATAATTAGACAAGCCTTTTTTCATAATCGCCACATGCACGTTCTCTTCAATAAGTTGAAGCGCATCATGATCGCCGGTCAAAATAATAATCTGTGCTTCCTTTGCAAACGTACGACTAAGCGAACCGATGACATCATCAGCTTCGTAACCCGGCACACCTATATTACGTACTCCGAGCGCTTCTACCATCTCTTTGACCAGTTCAAACTGTGGCAGCAGATCATCGGGAGCTTCTCCTCGGTTCGCTTTATAGTCCGGGAACTTTTCATTACGGAATGTCTTCGCTCCCATATCCCAGCAACAAATGATATGAGTCGGAGCGAAAGTTCCTATCGCATCAAAAAAATACTGCATAAATCCGTAGATAGCATTTGTCGGGTATCCATTCTTTGCATACATCGGCCCCCGATTTACTAGCGCATAGTACCCGCGAAATAGCAAACTCATGCCATCTACGAGCATAATTTTATGTGGTTGCAACGTCATCTCCTCCATCCATATTGTAGCACAAAAAACCGACGGGAACGCCCGTCGGCTTTTTACTTGACAAGTGTATGTAGCGCTATGCTAACAAATCTTGCATGGCGGTACGATTATAGCCGATGATTAAATTCTCTCCGTCAAAAATAATCGGCCGGCGAAGCAACCTCGGCTCTTCGCTTACCATCTCCAACAGTTCGGAGACAGTCATGTCTTCAATATCCTTGTCCAATTCTTTGAACTTGCGGCTGCGTGTCGATAAAATATCATCGGTGCCATTGTTAGTCATTTTAATAATTTCTAACAACTCCTCAGCCGAAGGAGGATTTTTGAACAGATGACGTTCATCATATTCAACTCCCTTCTCTTTCAGGAACGCTTTGGCTTTACGGCAAGAGGTGCAGCTTGGATAAGTAAAAAATGTTAGGTGATGCTCACTCATCCCCGGTCATCTCCTTGTCAACTATTCGCATGTTATCTATATAAATTAGCTTGATACATTGACATTTTTACGGACCGAAGTACGACAAGAGAAAGGAAGGGGGCTGGATCTACATATAGAACCTCCCAATGCCCTACTTCTTTCCCACCTCGCACCACGATATAATAATTGAAAAGTCAAATCATGTTCATATGTAACAAATATATAGCTTATAAATAATGTAAAGTGAATAGAGAATAGGAATACCTACTATCTTTAATTTATTTAATTATATTATTGGATTTATTTCTATGTCAATAGTGTTTACAAAAGTTTCATTTACCCTTTCCTTTATTTGTACTATAATTAACCCCAGATATAAGAAATAATGAGGGGGACTACCAGTGGAAAATGAAACTTTGAAATTGACCAGCGTGCTTGCTGATCCAACCCGTTTTTCCATTTACCAATACATTGTAGCCAACCACCGGGCCGTTACTGTACAGGAAATTGCTGACCAATTTGATATTCACCCAAATGTTGCGCGTCTTCACCTGACGAAGCTTGAAGATGTGAATTTGTTGAATTCCGCTTCGGAAAAAACCGGCAAGGGCGGTCGCCCGAGTCGTTTGTACTCTTTATCTGATCAGGTCATCAGCCTACAGTTCCCGCCACGTGACTATCAATTGCTCGCCAATATTGCTATTGAAACATTGATTTCTCTGGGGGAAGCTGGGCAGAAAGCACTTTACGAAATGGGACGTAAATTCGGACATGAGGCGGCAAGACAAGCGATTGAAAAAGAGCGGACAAGCATTAGCGAAATGAATACAGAGGAGAAAATCGCCTCTATTCACCGTCTAGTGCTGGCACAGGGACTCAATCCTGAAATTGAGCTTATCGGTGAACAAAATCTCCGTTTTCGTGTATACAATTGCACGTTCAAAGAAGCTGCATCAAAAAATCCCCAAAGTATATGCCGGATGCACCACGCACTTCTGCTTGGTATTTTCGAGACATACTTCGGCGAAAATATTTCATTAATTGAAGAGAACTCGATGTTAACAGGATGTAAGTCCTGCGACTATACGATGTTGCGTCTTTCCTAATGATGTGTCATACAATAGACAAACCTTCGCGTTTACAGTCTTTACCTATTAGATTATAATAATAATGATTAATAGGGTTATCTACAACAGCAGTAAAAGGAGGGGATTTAGAATGGCACGCATGTACCGCGTCTTGGCATTTTTTTGCCTGGTCATTGCACTAATGGGGTTATGGGGTGACTTACAAGCAATGGCACTGTTATTTTTCGCTCAAACGGGCATGTTTCTTGCCTTAAGCTTTGTTGAGCTTTCTGAAAGAACGTACATGATGATTTTTATGACTTATCTGCTGTTAGCGTTTACGGGCTTCATGTTTTACGCTTTCTTCGGTAACTATCCGACGAATCTTGAAGGTGATCATGCAAGCGCAATCGTAAACACGGTGTCCTCATTCTTATAATACATGCAAAAACGGAGTGGAACCCCGCTCCGTTTTTTCTATGCTTTCGCTTTGCTTTTATCTTTGCAGTGTCCAGGGGGTACAACTTGCAAGCTTCTTCTCAGCATGTTTCACCTGAACTAGTACGCGGAATACGCTGCCCATTCCCTCTGCCATAATGAGCTGCCGAATAGCACGATTTCGTTTTGCCGCCTCATTGCGGAACGGATCGCCTCCTGTATGTTCCTCAAGCTTTTGCAATATTCCCGCCTGCATTAAAAATTGCTGCTGCGTATAAAAACCTATCGTCTCAAGCTCCTTCCCTTCTGCTGCATCCATCAGTGCCGAGAAATTCACATGGGTTGTTATATCCTGTGTACCGGGTTCTTCATAAGGATTTTCGTTCATTGTATGTTCTTTATAGCATAGAAGGGTTCCTTTTTTTCGAGAAGGTGTATATAATACGCCCCTCTCATATCCATAGTCAACGGTAAGTACATAGCCTTTGACCAGCCATTCCGCCACACTTTCCATCCAACGTATACTGTCTAAATTTATTTCTGCTCGATAACCTTCCAACGGAGGAATGCCCTGTTTTTTGATATAATCTGCAAGCATACCGGTAGAAAGCGGCCCTAATCGCTCAGTAAACGGCTTACCTCCCTCTTTATTCTCTATTACATACACTTCATACCAACTACCATCCCGGTATTCAACAATGTGAACAGGGAACGCATCCAGCAGTTCATTAGATAGCAGTATTCCACGCAATTCTGGCCATACAGCTTTCGCCTCATCCACGCTGCTGTACCATTGTACGTCAATGCTATTCCGAAAGGGGCGAAGCGCTTCCTCCTGGAGCACACGATGATATGCACTTGCTTCGATCATTACATATGTCAGGGATGATGTACATGTAGCTAGGCGATCCGTCTCCCGCAAAGAACGAAGAATTTGTGCACTTAATTGCCCGTTTCCTCCTCCCATCTCCACAATCGCAAGCTCGGTAGAAGGAAGCTTGTTTATCATTTCCCATAGCGTATCAGCCAGTATTTCTCCATATACAGAGCCAACTGAAGCGTTCGTATAAAAATCTCCCCGCTTGCCGATTTTCGGTCTTTCTTGCTGATAGTATCCGCCTTCCGGCGAATACAGCGCATATTCCATATAGTTACGAAATGAAATCATGCCTTCCGCTGTTTCTTGAATCGCCCGTTGAATCGCTTTCGTTACATTCATCGTATCCCTTCCTCTCCGATATACACCTGATTTGATAAACCGACACATTGGCCTTTCTTCTGCCGGAGCGCAGGGCGCATC
>NZ_KE952910.1:0-27679 GCF_000466385.1 Aneurinibacillus aneurinilyticus ATCC 12856 | reverse complement strand
CCTGAACTTTTGTTACTACGTCAAGTGAATTCTACATACTTTACTGGTGTAAAAATATGAAAACATGATTTATATATTATAAAAAAATAGATTTTCCGTTTAACACTATTGACACAGTTTAAAAAGCAGTTTATCATGTAATTAACATCCCATATGTAAAACCCAGGGGCATTGCCCCACCCTATTAGTTTAACTCTAATTCTAATCCTCCCCCTAAACACCACCTTTACCCCAAGGTGGTGTTTTTCATTGTAAGAAAAACATGCCAGTACCTTCACTTATCCTTTCTTCACAATGAAGTCAAACAATAACTTGACGACACGCCTCGCACATTTTTCAAGTGACACAATCAGAGGAAAGTAGATGTTGCTTTCTTCCTTTACAGCGACATCTACTTTCCTACTCTTTGAAAAAGAAACCAGCTCGGCACCCCCCTGCTGGTCAATCTCAAATTGTTCCTGATTTATTGTGTGCGATTTTAATGCGATCCTTTCCCTGATGCTTAGCACGGTACATAGCATCATCAGCAAGCATAAGCAGTTCTTCTTTACTCCCGGCATGATGCGGGTAAGCGGCAAGACCGATACTTGCTGTAATTAGAAATGAAAAGTCAAGCGAGCGAAATGCCGTTCGAATCCGCTCAGCAATACGATATGCATCTTCCAATTGCGTACGTGGCAGGAGCAGAATTAACTCTTCACCTCCATACCTTGCCACAATGTCGTATGTCCGAATCTGCCGCTGTACCATACGGGACACGGCTACCAGAACATTATCCCCCACAACATGACCATACGTATCATTAATTTTTTTAAAATCATCGATATCGAGCATAATGAGACACAAGGGCATGTTATACCGCTCAGCACTTGCATATTCTTCAGAATAGCGTTCAGAAAAATATTGTCGCGTATGAAGTCCTGTCAATCCATCCGTAATCGCTAGCGTCTTAATATACTCATACTGCCGTACATTCATAATTACCGTTCCCAATTGACGTGCAATGGCAGTTAAAAACTGCAATTGCATCTCGGTGAATCTTCGACATTCCTTATTATCGGCATAAATTACACCAAGCGGCCTATCTTTATACATAACAGGCACCGTAACCCCGCTGTATGAATCCAGCAAACATGCAGCATTCTCGCAGCGCTCATCACCCCTCCCGTCCTTCACTACTACGGGTAATCCAGTATGAAACGCTTCCTCGTGCCTACGGTCGCCTTCTACCGAAGCTGGAAGCGTCAAAGAATTAGCCCATTCGGTGTCTACTTTGCCACTGGCATTTGAAATCGTAATCCTCTTTCCTGCTTCATCAACAAGGCCGATAACTACATGGGAACAGTGAAATGTCTCGGCAATTTGACAATGCACGAGCTCTAATACATCCTCTAGATTTTTATCAGCGTCTGCCGCTACCGCCATCATATCGTACAAAAGCTGAAGCTTGCGCCTCTGATATTGCAAATCCTGCTGTTGCCGCCAATTGTAGACGGCAATACTCAGGCGAGCAGCAACCCCTTCTAAAAATTCTAACAAATCTCTCTCCACTGCAATCTCCTGTTCATGAAATACATAGAGCACTCCATGTCGCTTTTCATTGTGCTGAATAGGGAGCAAACAAAGCGTTCTGTACGTATGTAGCGGCAAAAGTGCGACAAGAACAGGATACTTTTGCGGATACAATATTTGTACCGTACCACTCTCCAACACCTGTTTTTCAGATGCCAACGCCGTCGGTACAAAGCAATATCGGCTTTCCTTCCGATCGGTATCCACCCACACCTGTAAATTTCGTTCCTCCTCCTCCATCAGCGCCACACACATCCCAGCGCCTATGGCACGCCGAACGATTTCCCCGGCAAAAATGAGCGCTCTCTCCAGTTCAGTTTCTTCTGCAATGTAAACATTGAGCTCATTCAATAAACGAAGCAGGCGTATATGTCTTTCCGCCTGTTCCCCGCAACATTCGTGGCCCATTCCAACCACCTCACACTAGCTTCACAGACCTTTTTTCCTTCCTTTATTGTACACTGAATCGACGCTTCACAATGATAAAAAAAGCATACTCATTGGCGAGTATGCTTCTCCTTCTATCTTTTTGAATTAATCGGCACATCAACCGTGGAATCTTCTTCCAACATGCGATATTTTATACCTTCTACATCGTCAAACTGTCCGCTGGATTTCGCCGCATACCAGATGAGCAAAGCCGAACCGGTGAAACAAATCATAATTGTGATAAGCATCCATGTTCCAATGGACAATCCAAATAGCATTAATTCATCATCCCTTTTCCTGAAAGTAATCCCAAGTCCCCTATTAGTCTTTCCATTCTTCCCCTTAGTTTAGCAATGTTTTCAAATCATGTGTGCTTTTTATCCTGTAATGGTGTGAAAAATATGTGACAAACCCAGTATTACCGTAGCGTTTCGACAATAAACGGATTATGCAGCTTCTCAAAGCCGATTGTCGTATCTGGTCCGTGTCCGGGATATACACGAGTCTCTTCCGGAAGCGGCAGCAACTTCTCTTGAATGCTGCGGATTAATTGTTCATAATTTCCACCAGGCAAATCGGTTCGTCCAATGGAATGCGCAAATAACGTATCGCCGCTGAACAGCTCCTGGCCGATTAAGAACGATACCCCGCCCGGCGTATGCCCCGGCGTTTCCATCACCTGTACGTTAAACCCGGCGAACGTAAGCAAATCGCCATCCTTCACTTCATGTTCAGCGCGATCTGTTGTCATCGGGCCTCCGATCATTGGCCAATTCGAAGAGCCATTCAAAGCCGGATTAGTTAGCCACTCCTGTTCAGCATGATGAATATAGACAGGTGCGCCGGTTTTCTTACGGACTTGCTCCAATCCTCCCATATGATCAAAATGAGCATGTGTTAAAAGAATCGCCTGCACTTCATATTCGTTCGCCTTATCCAACAGCTCACCTGGATGCATACCTGCGTCAATGATGATGGCCTCATTCGTCTCTTCATTAGCTACAACATAGCAATTCGTCTGTAATGGTCCCAAAGGAAAAGTGTAAATGCGCAATGAACTGCCCTCCTGTATCTTATTTTCCCTAGTGTACCATCTTTATCCGCAAAACGAAAAGAAAAAGCCCCGTCAGAACAATGCGGAGCTTTGCGCTTTTCTTATAATAAATCGGCAGCCAATTGCGCCAATGAGGAACGCTCTCCCTTCTTTAACGTAATATGGCCCGACATTTTTTCACTCTTAAATATTTCCACCACGTACGTCAATCCATTGTTGACTTCATCAAGATACGGGTGATCAATTTGCTGCGGATCGCCCATCAAAATAATTTTGCTGTTCTCACCAACCCGCGTTAAGATGGTTTTTACTTCATGTTTCGTTAAATTCTGCGCTTCATCAATAATGATGAACTGTTCAGGAATGCTGCGGCCACGGATATAGGTAAGCGCTTCGACCTGAATGCTGCCAAGTCCCGCCAGAATTTTATCCAAATCTCTAGACTGCTTCGTATTGAACAAATACTCCAGATTATCATAAATCGGTTGCATCCATGGACGTAGCTTCTCTTCTTTCTCTCCCGGTAAATATCCTATATCCTTGCCAAGCGGTACAATAGGCCGTGCGACCAGCAGTTTTTTGTACGCGCGTTCGTCCTCCGTCTGCATCAGTCCAGCTGCGAGCGAGAGAAGTGTTTTTCCGGTCCCCGCCTTGCCAGTAAGGGTAACAAGTGGAATATCTTTATTAAGCAACAGCTCCATTGCCATTTTTTGCTGGGCATTTCGTGCCTTTACACCCCAGACGATTTCGTCTCCAAACACAAGCGGCAACAAATGCTTTCCATCTCCGCTCACCCGACCAATGGCTGAAGCGGACGAACCCAGCTCGTCTTTTAGAATAAGAAATTCATTGGCAAGAAATGTACGATTAGGCAGAAAACTATGCAACTCGAACGGGCCCGCGCTATAAAATTGTTGAATGGTATCAACAGGAACCTGAATGGTTACATATCCTTTATAGAGGTTAGAAAATTCATGCACCACCCGATCGGATAGAAAATCTTCAGCTGGAAGCCCGAGCGCGTCTGCCTTTACGCGCAAAAGTGCATCTTTTGAAACAAGAATGACAGCACGGGGCGATTCTTTCTGCTGCTCTTCCGTATGCAGATTCATCGCTACCGCAAGAATGCGGTTGTCATTCGTCATATCGTGAAACAATTCTTGCATGCGAGCAAACGACCGATGATTTAATTCTACACGCAGTCGGCCCCCGCTATCAAGCTCAACACCGTGGTGGAGTTGTCCCTTGGTGCGCAATCCGTCCAGCAGTCTGGCAGTATGCCTAGCATTTCTTCCAATTTCGTCCATCAAACGCTTTTTGGAGTCCACCTCTTCGAGCACAACAGCTGGCAATACTACATCATTATCTTGAAATGAGAAAATCGCCAACGGATCTTGCAGCAGTACATTCGTATCTAAGACATAGATTTTTTTCAATGTCTCGCCTCCCGGGCAATGTATATGGATGCTTTTCCTAATGACAAGCGCACAGGCGTTTGCCGAAAGCTTTCTAATTATGGAAGTGCAAATAAAGAGCGATCTTCAATCCATACGCTTTACTTTACTCTATGGTTTATGGAGGTTTGTTGTTAGTGTATGTTACAAAAAATATTCTAGAAGGGAAAATCGCGTATGCCTCCTTTCCTTTTGCGAAACACTACGTTTAAAGAACGTAACCAATACTGGAAAGGATGTGACAGGATGAAGAAACATGTGCTATTTTTACTTGCCGTTCTTACACTTGCCGGGTGTGCTCCTAATAAAGCGGCAAATCCTCAACCTACAGGGAACAAAGCCCAAACCCAGCGGGTTCAGCAAACCGCACCGCAACCGCAGCAGCCACAAAATACAACAGCTACCGCTGACAGGCTGGCAAAGCTGGCTACCAGCGTGCCACGGGTAAAAGGAGCGACGGCCGTCGTCCTTGGTAAAACAGCCATTGTCGGTATTAATGTGGATGATCGCCTCGATCGTGCCCGTGTCGGTACGATTAAATATTCAGTTGTAGAAGCATTACGCAAAGATCCACAAGGTGCCACAGCGCTTGTTACTGCCAACCCGGGCATTGTACAGAGACTCAGGGAAATGAATGAAGACATCCGTCGTGGCAGACCTGTTGCCGGATTCGCGGAAGAGCTGGCCGATATTGCGGGCCGTCTCGTACCTCAGGCTCCGCATCGTGTACCGGAGCGAAACCAGGCCCCTACACAAAATCGATAGACAAAAAAATGCCTGGTCATACGACTAGGCATTTTTAAGCGCTTCCATTACTTGATTATCCAGTTTCTCCGCCGCGCGTTCATCATATGTTTTCTCAAAACGCGGCTCAACAGCAATACGTGACCCGTAAAACATAACATCGCGCACTTCTTCGATCATAACTTCGATAAGCGTTAGCTTCAACGGTACATTCTCCATCCGTTCCACTTTCACATGCGCATGCCCGCTGATGGAGTAAACGGAGCCACCAGCAAACACATTAAGCACAACATGACTGTTGTGCTGGATATTCTCAACAATAACCGACTTACTGTTAACAGCAAAACAAACTGTCGAGACATTTGGTGCGTATACCCATGAAATCGCGCTCACATAAGGGCCTCCCGATTGTCTGCTCACCGTAGACAACATGGCAAACCGTTCGTGCTGCAATAACGCCAGCAGCTCCTGGCTCAGAGATTGTGCCACAACTTCTGCCATAAGCAAAACCTCCCTGCATATGAGGATATCTTCATTGTACAACGAATGGAAACATATCCTCAACTGCCAATTCGAAATCGGTTGGAATTGCATGCCGCTATGCAACGAAACGAGGATGAAATGGAAATGAACTATCGCAAAAAATATATCCGTACGCTTAGGTTTCTCTCCACTCTTAATGGCGGTTTTTTTATTTTTATTATTTAGTATTTAGTATGATTTCTCTTTATTCAGCCTCTCCAGCTGAAAATTTGCGATAGTTCATTATTTCATTCTCTCTGCCTTTAACTTTTGCAAGTTCTATGCCAAATTTTCTAACACGGAAAATAACAGAAAAACCATAACAAAAAGCAAAAAGCGATGCATCCACATCACTTTTTCGCATCATTTTCGCATCGACGATGCGTAAAGCATCGAAAATGCATCACTTTTGTTGTTGAATACCGTATTTATTTAACCGTCGAACTACAGTTGATTGATGTATGCCCAAAATCCTGGCTACTTTTCTTGTGCTTTGATATTTTTCATATAAGGATAGCAATTGGCTTTTCTCTTGTTCCGGCGTTAAAATCGTATCCGTGCGCTCTATCCCCATGTCTTGCTCCGCTCCACCTTCTTTGCGCTCCGCCGGAAAGGCAACTGACGAGCCCTGGCGGTCAAGTATGGTTTTCGGCAAATGTCCTACGTCAATCACCGGCTCAACGGTAGTTACAACTAATCGCTCGATAATGTTTTCCAGCTCCCGCACATTTCCAGGCCATGTATATGTTTGCATCCTTTCAAAAGCTTCATAAGAGATTCGCTTATCTACCTGATGCTTCGCATTGAACTTCCCAAGAAAATATCGAATCATAGGGAATAAGTCTTCTTTCCGCTTACGTAACGGCGGCACTTCAATCGGGACCACATTAATTCTATAATACAAATCCTCTCGAAAAGCACCGGACTGCACACGCTCCACTAAATTTGCATTTGTTGCGGCAATCAGGCGAAAGTCAACACTTCTCTCCTTTACGTCTCCGATACGGGTGACCCGTTTCTCTTGCAGTACCGTTAACAGCTTTACTTGCAAGTCGGATGGCAACTCTCCAACTTCGTCCAAAAATAGTGTTCCGCCGTCCGCCAATTCAATTAGCCCCGGCTTCCCTTTTTGCTGTGCTCCAGTAAATGCTCCCGGCGCATAACCAAACAGTTCTGATTCCAGTAAGGTGCCTGGTATAGCCCCGCAATTAATTGAAATGAAAGGTCCGCGCGTTCGATCGCTCCGCTGATGAATTAATTTAGCCAGTACGCCTTTACCTACTCCCGATTCTCCCAGAATAAGAATCGACGTATCCACTGGAGCGATGCGCATACACATCTGCAAAATGTTTCGCATCTCTTCACTTTCCGCGATCACGCCTTCAATCTCCATCTGCTGTGCACGCAGTACTTCCAGCTCCGAATGATACCTCTCAGAGAGTTGCTTTGCTTCCTCAAGCTCAGCCTTTACTTGATTCAACTGGCTTAAATCGCGGCAATTCATTACGATTTGCAGGATGTCACCTGTTTCATCATCCAGGATTGGCGTTCCTGTCGATAGCAATACACTTCCGTTCGCTACATGCTGAATAACACTGACACGCTTTTTTTTCTCTAGGACAAGTTTACTCACCGCCTGAGAAATGATACCGCGTCGTTCCAGCTCCTCCTCTTGCCTGCCGATAGCCTCATGCCCTGGTACACCTGTCATACGGCTGAACGCCTGATTAAAATGACGAATCACACCGCTGCGATCGGTTACGACAATACCGTCATGCGAAGATTCGATAATCGTATCCAGTTCACGATTCAGCTTTTGGACAGCCGTTAACTCCTGAGAAATACCCTCGAGTTCTGTGATGTCCTGCATTACGCTTGCCATCCCGATTTTTTTACCATCATCGGTGACGATCGGGGTATGATTAATGAGCAGCTTGCGGCCATCGTAATCAAGCCTAACCATTTGTTTTTTTTCGAGGGAAAGTAATAAATTCAGCAGCGTTGCATCAGATACAAGTTCACTAATGGAGATACGAAACATATCTTTTTGTGAGATACCGAGCAACCGTTCCGCCGACTGATTGATTGATAGTACATGCCCAGTTAAATCAACCGCCACAATCCCATGGTATGTCGATTGCAGAATCGCATCCAGCTGGGAAATGGTCTTCCGGGTCTGATGCTCAAATGCACGCAAAATGTCGGTTCTCGTTAAAATTCCAACCAGGGTGCCGGAACGATTAATCACCGGAAGGCGACCCGCTTCAAGCTCTTCATCCCAATCCTCGTATATTTGCTGATCATCATATAATGTCACAAGACGAGTCTGCATAAGCGTACCAACCGGCGTTTCCTCCGGAAAATGATTCTTCATCGCACGGAATACGTGCGATTTAGTTACCAAACCAATCAATTTATATGCTTCATCTACTACCGGAAGGCCGTCGATCCGGTTCTCAAGCAGCAGCGAAGCAGCCCGACTGATCGTTTCTTCTTTGTATAAAACAATCGGATTTGCTGTCATATAGTCCCGCACCTTCATCGCGTCCGCTCCTTCTTCGTCTAGATATTCTCATTTTATCATGAGTAAAAAGAAAGCACATGACAACCCTGGTGCCTGCATAAAAAAAGGGTACGGAATATCGCGTATCCGTACCCTGCTTACATATTTTTTTACTTTCCATAGCGCGGTTCCGCTTCGATAGCTGTAAGCAGTTGCTCCACCGCTTCCCTGTCATAGAACTTTTTTTTGGTTTTTCCTTGCGCTGTATATGTAACATGGTACATGGTCTCATCTTTCGTAAACTGTAGATTCTCCACCTTATGGTCTTCCTCAAGAACAGAATAAAAAAACTCGCTCGTTTTTTTGCTGCATCATCCTTTGGCCGAGCGTCTGCAACGATTTTAATCTGCAAATAATCAAATAGTGCATTTTCGAATTGATTCGTCAATGTCTCCACACCTCGCGTTTATTCTTTAATTACAATCGCACGCATCCCGCTTCGCAGCCAGCGCCCCATATGTCCGATAATCTCTTCCGTTTCCTTTACCGGTGTCAACCGCAACATGGCTTCACCCTCTCTGCTCTTTTTCACGCATCGACTTCACATCTTTACGTCGCAGGCGGGCCAGAAACAGCACGACAACAGCCACACAAAGGGCCGGAATCATCGGAAGTCCCAGCGCATTAAATATAGTCAGGGGAAACGCTCCGATAAACAGCAGCACATAAACGCCTACTTTCTTAAGAATAGGCAGCTTCTGGGCAAATCCCAGCTCATATGTTACAGCTGTTAATACAAAAATCAGAAAAAATTCTATATACATCTTTTATCTCCCGTAACCCAAATTTAACATCAATATATATACGCTTTCATCTTACCGTACATTCCCAAAAAAAAACAACCGAAAAACCTCTATATTTTCTTATTTTGCTCATAAAAAAAGAGAGGCACTTTCGCCTCCCGTTCTTCTTATTCGCTACGCTTGAATGTAGTTGCGGTTTACCTGAGGCGTAATAACCTCCAGTTCGCCAACACCGCGAATCAATTTTTTCACATAAAATTTCTCCGGTTGCAGCACCGAAACCATATAATCGATGGCAATCTGCGGATCCACTGTTTCCCCGCATGTGTAACAATCAAGAGCAGCAAAGCCTCGCTCCGGATACGTATGAATAGAGATATGGCTTTCCGAAAGCATCACAAGCACAGTAGCACCTTGTGGTTCAAATTGCTGAGCTTGTATGGACAAAACCGTCGCACCACACGCCTCCGCTGCTTCCACCATATGATTCTTCAAAAACTCAGCGCTATTCAAACGCTCAAATTCGACTCCCCATACGTCAATCGCTACATGCCTGCCGAAAGTTGAATATTCCATCTTCCAGCTCCCCCTTCCTAGGATGAGTAGTATAAACATCGCTAGGACCTACGTCATTCACCACGGGGGCGAGTGAGGGAAAAACATTCCCACCCTTTAAGTGAATCCTGGTTCCTAATTTTACGCAAACTTACTTAACGAACACTAAAATAACACGAATACAATAAACATGCAATACTTTTTTATGCAGGGTTTGCGTTATTTTTTACTGCCAGTGCCAGCGCCTGTTTTTCTTCTTCCGATAGTACATAAGACGACATCCCATTCTCGATCGGCTTAGCATACACACGGGATTCATGGCGACCATAAATACTTGTTATTACCACACCACTCTGATTATCGTCGACTAATGCCACCGAGAAACTCAAATCACTTCCCTCGTTCTCAAATGCAGCGAAGCGCAAAATGCCAAGCCGACCTTTTTGCTCTCTCACTTTCTTATGCATCGCCTCTGTCAAGTGCTCCACTTCCCGACAAGATGCTTCAAGTGCCTCCATCCGGTTAAACACTTTTTCAAGCATTTGTTCCAGATTATCTTCGGACGTTCCTTGTGCCATTCGGTTAAACCGCTTCTTCAAACGGCCGAATTTCACACTGAGAACGATATTCCAGATAAAAAGCAGAAGAAACAAAAGCAGAAGAAGACCGAAAATGCCCGCTACGATTTCCTTCGTGAACCATACCTCCACAGCTGTACCATCCTTTCACCGCAATAAAGTAAACCTTCCATCAGTAGAGTTTTTCTTCCTCTTCTACTGATGATTAGTTGTATGTATCGGGGTCTTAGGAGCAGCAATCTCCCACATAATGTACGTTAAGCCGGGGGCTTACTGCCCATTGGACCGGATAAATCCACAACGTGTTTATTTTATATCAGATAACCTTGCTATGACCACAGCGAATGTTGGACTTTTTTACAATTTAGTTCTATTTTAACCAGCAAAAAAACTCGTGGGCGTTGCCGCTCGTCCTTTTTCTACAAAGAAGCCAAACGGCCGCTTTATGTCACTTCGAGCGGAAGAAACGATATGTCGATTTTTCGCTTTACAGCGACATATCGTTTCTTTCCCATTAAAAAACCGCCGACATAATCGTATCGGCGGAGCCTTGCTTTATGGTACGATAGCAAGCTAAATGAAAGAAGAACTCATTTTTAGTACTGTTTTATAGAGAACTTCTGTTCCCAAAGCAATATCTTCATATGTGGAAAACTCTTTCGGATTGTGGCTAATTCCGTCCTTGCAGCGTACAAAAATCATTCCATAGTCGCAAACATACGACATGGCAAGTGCATCATGAAACGGTCCGCTCATTAATTCCGGTGCATCCACCCCCGTCTCCATACATGCTTCGCGCATCTTTTCCATAACCGATGCAGCACAGTATCTCGGTTCGCTATTCGTATCTTCCCGTATCGTGTATGCTAGGCCATGCTCGCCAGCAATCTCTTCTATCGCCTGACGCAATTCAGCCTCATACTTGTGACGACGTTCAATATCAATGTCACGCAAATCGATAGTAAATACGACACGCTCCGGTATGATATTGCGCGAATCGGGAAATACTCGAAGGCTTCCGACGGTTCCCACCGTTGGATTTTCCGGGTAACGCGACGCAATTTCATTCAACTTTACAATGACCTTGGCTGCTCCAAGCAGCCCATCTTGGCGCATGGACATAGGCACAGAGCCCGCATGTCCGGCAAATCCGACCATTTCCACCGTAAGCCAAAGTGGGCCTGAGATTCCTGTTACAATACCGACAGGCCGATTCATTGCTTCAAGTATCGGCCCCTGTTCGATATGCAGTTCCAAATAGGCACCAATTGTGCCTGCTTCATATTCTGATTCATGGAATCTTGAAGGATCACATCCAAAATCGATTAGTGCCTGCTTTCTTGTTACTCCATTCTTATCCTTGCGTCCCAACTCTTCCGGTTCCAGCTTGCCGAGAATTCCTCGGACACCGAACAATCCTTTATTAAAACGGCACCCTTCTTCATCACAAAATGCTGCTACCTCAATCGCCATGTCGGGGACAATCCCATTTTCCTTCATTGTCTGCACCACTTCAATGCCGCCCAATACTCCAATTGTACCGTCGAAACGACCGCCATATGGCTGAGAGTCAATATGCGAACCGATCATTAATACAGGGGCATTACGATTTTTTCCCTCAAACCGTCCGATAAGATTTCCGAAATGATCGATGCGTGCGTTCATTCCGGCTTCAATCATCCACTGCTTCACTGTCTCTACAGCCTGTTTGTCTTCTTTAGACAGGGCGAGACGACATACACCGGTTTCTTCAATTTGACCAATTTTTGCCAGTTCAGCAATCCGCTTTTCCAATCGTTCACTGCTTATATTCAGATGAAGAGTCGCCAATTGTCTTCCCTCGCCTTCCTATATACATCTGATTTGATAAATCGACACATGTTTGTGGTGGGAGGTAGGAAAAGAAGGAAGTGCGGGAGCGGTCGGAAAAAGACACGCTGGCCTTTCTTCTGCCGGAGCGCAGGGCGCATCCACCCTCTTCTTTTTTCCGAATCTCCTCCTTCCAACCACCCTACCCTGTCAAAATATCAAGTGTCATTTATACATATCGATATACGATTACTTTACAAAATCTCGTTTCTGGCCGATGGACGTTTCATCTCCTCTATACCAGCGCGCTGTTACTACTTTTTTTCTCGTATAAAATTCTACTCCATCTTTTCCGTTCGCATGCAAATCACCATAAAAAGAATTTTTCCACCCGGAGAATGGAAGAAAACTCATCGGAGCCGGTAAGCCAATATTCACTCCAACCATACCAGCCTCTACCCGCTGCACGAATTCCCTTGCGTATGCCCCGCTGTTCGTATAGACGCAAGCCCCATTACCGAAGCGGGATTTACTTATCGTTTCTATGCCTTCATCAAAGCTTCGGACTCGCATCATACTAAGCACCGGTGCAAAAATCTCATCCTGAATAATACTCATATCTGGCTGTGCATAATCGAACACGGTTGGCCCGAGGAAATAGCCTTGCCCAATTTCCCTTCCCTCTTCCCGGCCATCACGAATGAGCCTCGCTCCGCTCTCCTCTCCTTGTTGAATATAGCCGTGCGCCCGTTCCAATTGACTTTTACGGATAACCGGTCCCATCTCACTGCTCCGGTCGGCTCCCGGTCCTACCGTCAGCCTATCCGAATATGCAACGATTTTTTGCGCTAGAACGTCCGCAATCGCTTCATGGGCCACGACCACACTGGCAGCCAGACAGCGTTCACCTGCACAGCCAAACGCTGAACTAACAAGAATCTCTGCCGTCTTGTCCAGATCGGCATCCGGCATAACAAGGTGATGATTTTTAGCACCCGCCAGCGCCTGTACACGCTTGCCGTGCTTTGAAGCTGTCTTATAGATATATTCTGCGACCGGCTGTGAGCCAATAAAAGAAACAGCTTTAATGCCGGGATGTTCCAGCAACCCATTTACCGCATCATGGGCACCATGCACAAGGTTAAGAACACCGTTAGGTATGCCTGCTTTCTGAGCAAGTTCCACAACACGTATTGCACTTAACGGCGTTTTCTCCGATGGCTTTAATACGAACGTGTTGCCGCAAGCAATTGCCAGTGGAAACATCCAGAGCGGAAGCATACCTGGAAAGTTGAACGGCGTAATCCCCGCTACTACACCAAGTGGAAACCGCACCATGTAAGTATCAATGCCTTTAGATACATTCGATAGATTATCACCCATCATCAGCGTCGGAAGTCCGCAGGCAAATTCGACTGACTCAAAGCCGCGAAGCAATTCTGCATACGCTTCATGGTACGTTTTTCCATTCTCTTTCGTAATTAATTCCGCCAGTTCTTTCTGATGTTCAAGCAAAATGGCATGAAACTTAAACATCAGCTTGCTTCTTTCGCTAATCGTCGTCTCTTTCCATTGCTCAAACGCATTTTCGGCTGCCATCACCGCTTGTGCAACATCCTCACGGGAGGACAAGGGGGTTTTTGCAATAATCTCGCCAGTAGCAGGATTAATCACTTCCTCAAACCGATCCGTTTGAGCCTCAATCCAGCTTCCGTTTATACAATTTTTAAGCAAGGCGATTTCTATTTGTTTCATATTCATTAACGCCTTCACTCCTTTTTTGATTGCTATATTTAATATTAATAATAATTCAGAAAATTTTCATTATACATGTTGTCTGATAATATACAGAGTAACCGGACGAAATGTATAGCCAATTATAGAAAGGAGCTGAAAATATGCTCAGTATTGCAGAAGTATTACAACGACCGCTATTCAGGCATACTAGCATTGTTGCAGGACATAATGGCATAGGGCGTACGATTGGCTGGGTTCACATTGTCGATATCAAAAATGCGGGTCTCTATATTAATAGAGATGATTTAATTCTATCTACCGGTCTTGGACTTGCTGGAACGAACGAAAAGGAACGTGAAGACTATTTACAGGAATTGATTCAACACGGAGTTGCCGGACTATGCATCGAACTGGGCGATTACTTTTCACAGCTTCCACCCGATATGCTATCAGTCGCAAACCGCCATGACTTCCCCCTTATCGTCTTTACGGAACGGGTCCGCTTTGTCGAGATTACGCAGGACATTCACTCCCTTCTCGTGAATAGCCAACTCGAAAGCCTGCGAAATTTGGCCGCCTTCTCACAGGATTTGCAGCGGATTACGATGCGTGCGACAGATGTGCGACCTATTATATCTGCCCTGCATCGACATACTTCTCATCAGGTTGTATACTACTCTCCCTCTGGTGAAAACTTATGTATGCCAAATACCAATCCATCAGAAACCAGGAAAACCCTTGCTTTATACTTGGAGGCATTAGCAAAAGACCCCCTTTCTTCACAACAAGCGGGTGTATTGCAGTTGGATATGCATCGTTTCATTCTTTCACAGCCTATCACCTCTCTCGGACAAACCGTTTCTTATATTGGATTGGTCATAAGCGGGGAGAAAATCTCTGAGTCATTGTTAATGTCGCTTGATTACGCAGCAAAATCGGTAACAAACCTTTTACTTCGCCGTATGTTCTTGGAAGAACAAAGAAGAGAAGGCCAAAATCATTTTTTACGGGCACTGCTTGAAGGCACGCTCACTGACGAAGAACAGGCCCAGAAGCAAATCAGCCCTTTCTTCTCTTCCCCTGGCTCATTTGTATGTATAGCGGGCATTGCTTCTTTACACCATACTTTACTTCGTTACGAAGAAAATCGTATGGAACCGATAAACCAGGATATTATCTTGCTTGTTCGCTCACTGCTGCAAAAACAGTCTTTACAAGCACTTCTCATGTTGGAAGGTACAAAATTATATATGCTATGCGTATTCTCCCGTAAACACGACGCTGCTTCCATCAAAAAACAGCTGCAAGCATTTATCGTTCAATTCGAGCAATCCCTGCTCCATATGTTTGGGAGCGATACGCACACAACGATAGGATTCGGTCAAGTCAAAACGCGGATAACAGAAGGAAAAGCAAGCTTTGAAGAGGCAGAAGAAACACTGAAAATCAACCAAATACTCTCTGGTCATCCCTTCTATCAAGATCTGGGGATTTACCAGCTCATCCCCAGATTTGGTAGCAAAGAACGTATAAGCGCTTTTATTACGGAGCATATCGGAACGCTTCTTGAATACGACAAGGAATATAATGCCCAATTGCTTGAAACGCTGCGGGTCTACTTAAAACATATGGGCTCCAAACAAGCAGCAGCACAGGAGCTATTTATTCATCGGCAAACATTGTATCACCGTTTAGAAAAGTGTCAGGATTTACTAGGTAACGATTATTTATCTCAGGACAAGCGCCTTTGCATTGAAACAGCTCTTTTATTCCATGAATTGTTTTTCAAGAGTGTTGATTATCCAGTATGATCTAGAATGGATCGTCACCACACCCTTGGTATCCATAGATGGATAATCAACAGGCGTGACAAATCTTATTTAAATTTTCAAAATATTTAATTGACCACACATAGACGAGTACTTATAATCGAATCTGAGGAATATATTTTTTAGCAACAAAAAATATATTCCTCATTTTTTGATTTCGCAAAAAAATAGAAAGGAGGAAACCAACTACCTATTTGTTCTGTATATTCTCTCCTGTTTTTTATTTCTGTGCATGTTTCCATTTCCGCAAAGGAGGAGAGCTATGAAAACTCAAATTGAGACAAATGGTATTGTAACGCTTGATCCGAAGGTTTCACAACAAATGAAAGACAGTCCTCTATGGAACGAGGACCTGCGTCCCACTACAGCAGAGGAACATTCCTGGAAGGGAATTAACTTTGCTGCTTTATGGGTTGGTATGTGTCTTTGTATTCCCACGTATACGATGGCGAGCGGAATGATTAGTCTGGGCATGAACTGGTATCAGGCAATCCTTACCATCTTCCTCGGTAACGTTATTGTGCTCATCCCCATTCTGCTTAACTCTCATGCTGGAACAAAGTTTGGAATCCCGTATCCTGTGTTTGCCCGACTTTGGTTCGGCTCTAAGGGAGCTCATATTCCGGCAATGGCCCGGGCCATCGTAGGAGCCGGATGGTTCGGTATCAATGCATGGATAGGAGCCGGGGCAATCGATACGTTATTATCCGCCTCCTTTCCCTCATGGCAGAATTTTCCCTTTCATACCGCCATTGTATTCGCATTATTCTGGGTGCTGAATGTCGGCATTGCCTATAAAGGACCGGAAGCGATTAAATTACTTAGTATCATTGCAGCCCCTATACTGGCTCTCTCAGCAGTGATTCTTCTTGTCTGGGCATTTACTTCAGCTGGCGGATGGGGACCGATGCTGTCCGCACCTTCCAAGTTTAGCTCCACCGGTGAGTTCCTTAAATACTTTTTCCCTTCTTTAACCGGCGTTATCGCCTTCTGGGCTACGATGGCGTTAAATATTCCAGATTTCTGTCGTTACGCAAAAAGTCAAAAAGCACAAGTTGTAGCTCAAAGCTTGTCACTTCCGTTTACGATGGGCGTGTTTTCTTTTATCGGTATTGCCGTCACATCCACCACGCTCGTTATTTTTGGCGAAGCACTCTGGGACCCGGTACTTTTACTCGCTAAGTTTCCTCCATTTATCATCTTTTTAGGAACGATTGTCATCGTTATTTCTTCCATTACGATTAATGTTGGGGCTAATGTTGTCGCACCGGCCCGTGCTGTTGAAAATCTGTATCCAAGGCGAATTACTTTTGCAATGGGAGCTGTTATTACTGGTCTATTCGCAATTCTTATGCAACCCTGGTATATCATGTCTAACTTCGGAAACTATATCTTTGGCTGGCTAGGAACATACGGAGCACTGCTAGGACCTATTGATGGAATTGCCATTGCCGATTACTGGCTTGTACGCCGCAGACGAATGGCATTAAAAGAATTGTACACACTTGATGGCCGCTATAATTACACATCCGGTTTTAATATGAACGGCGTGTATGCGCTTTTAATAGGTGTCGCCATTCCTACCTTAGGACTGTTTATCCCTCCACTTCGTTTTATGTGGGAAAATGCATGGACATTCGGCCTGTTTATTTCAATTTTCGCGTACGTTTATCTTATGAGAAATGATAAGAGTATATTAAGCAAAGAAGAATATGAAGCTATTACTGTATTCTCGGATGCTCCCCCTGCTTCCTCTTGTACATCTGATGCCGAGGCAGCCATAAAGTGAAATTTCATACAGCGGAGGGATTGTTGCCCGTTAAGGCGGGATAAACCAGCGAACAATGAAAAGCCTCCCGGGCATGCTGAACATGCGGCCAGGGAGGTTCTTTTATTCCTGAACTGACGTTTCTTCCATATGCGCATGATATCGATTCCGTAAATCGGTAAATGTACAGGACCCAATATCTCTGATATCATACACAAAATCCAATTGTACGGCGCTAATCTGTTCATCAGGCTTATAAGCGATGTAATATGTTAACGTGTCATCAATGTGATAAACAATTCCATCATAGCCAAGCTTCGTCACATATTCTCGAATAATATTTCCAGCCCAGCGGCTTAATCCGATACTCGCTATTTCTTCAGCTTCTTCATCCATTACTCCATTCGGATATTTCCATGCTAATGCTAGACCTCGTATCTCCTTTTCACCGAAGCAACCATCAAGTAGCAACGGATTCTGCAAACATAGCGACTGGCGAATCACGCTTCCTTTATCACTATTTGCTTCCGCATGACAATATGCGTATTCTGCGGCGACTGTATAATCGCTTACAAGATATACACCTGCTCCGAACACCGCCTTAATCTCAATATCATTCCGGAACTTTCTCTCTTCCGCAGCGAGGTACTTCTGGTTCCCGACCACTTCCATAGCTTCCGACAGACAGATTCCCCTATAGGCAACTACGTGCTCTACCATTCCTCGTTCTCCTCCTTCATATCAGAGTAAGAACACCTCACACTCTCTTCCTACCTATCTGTATCTCTCTTTATACGGAAGATGATGCACATCTCTAGAACAAGCTCCCACTATATCATTATGAAAATCTGAAAAAACTATAACATAAAATTCTTTCCTTCTCAATTTATCATTATTCAAAAATAATTTTATTTTCTAATAACAGATGCTAACGAGCATTTTGCCCACTAAAAAAGGAAGCGGGCTGCCGCTTCCTTCATTCTTTTATTTAGAGCTGAGCAGAAAGATTCACATACGTTTCAGGACGTCTATCCCGATAAAACTGCCACTGGTCCCGAACGCTGTGTATGACATTCCGGTCCATAATTCCGATAATCACCTCATCTTTATCCCGGCTGCCCATCGACACAAATTCACCTCGTGGGTTGACAAGGTAGCTTTGTCCGTAAAATTCCCCCATATTCCACGGCGCTTCGAAACCGACACGATTAATAGCTGCCACATAAAATCCGTTTGCAACAGCATGGGCAGGCTGCTCTAGCTTCCATAAGTACTCTGATGTACCTGCTACAGTTGCGGAAGGATTAAATACAATCTCTGCTCCATTGAGTCCTAGAAGGCGTGCTCCTTCTGGAAAATGCCTATCATAACAAATATAAACACCGACCTTTGCATATTTTGTGTCAAATACCGGATAATCTTCATTGCCTGGCTTAAAATAATACTTTTCCCAAAAACCTGTGCCCCCCTCGCCCGCTGCTACATGCGGAATATGCTTTTTGCGGTATTTTCCAAGGTACGTTCCATCTGCATCAATAACAGCAGCCGTATTGTAATACACGCCCTCTGCCGCTTTTTCATAAATCGGCAATACAATAACAACATTGTTTTTCCTTGCAACCTCCTGGAAACGTTGTGTCGTCGGTCCGTCGGGAATTGGTTCGGCTGCCTCATACCATTTAACCGTCTGCTCGGCGCAGAAATACGGCCCGTAGAAAATTTCTTGCAAGCAGATAATCTGTGCTCCCTTGGCGATTGCCTCTTCAATAAGGACCATATGCTTGGCGATTGCCTTTTCCTTATGCACTTTCACCGGTTCGTTCCCATGCACATCATGGCTTGCCTGAATCAACCCGATTACAGCTTCTTTAGACATCCTATTCCTCCTTCAATTATCTACCATGACCCAGATTAATATTGCCGGAATGGCTGTCTACTTATATACCGTCCCCTGCCTTTTTTACCGTGAAATTGCTTATCCTTGACAAGTACCTCTCCCCTGGAGAGAACAACAACCGGCTCCCCTGTGACCTTCATTCCTTCAAACGGGTTATAATCTACGTTCATATGGTGAGTAGAAGCGGAAAGCGTACGTTCCACATTTGGATTAAAAACGACGATGTCCGCGTCGCTTCCTACCGCAATCGTTCCTTTCTTCGGAAAGAGTCCAAACAATTTGGCAGCATTCGTAGATACGGCATTCACAAATGTGTTCAATCCAATCCTTCCTTTATGCACACCTTCCGAATATAGGATGGAGAATCGATCTTCGATGAGCGGGCCCCCGTTTGGAATTTTAGTAAAATCATCTTTTCCAAGATCTTTTTGCCCTTCGAAGTTAAAAGAGCATTGATCCGATCCTACTGTTTGCAAACTTCCGTTGCGCAAAGCCGCCCACAGCTCTTCTTGATTCCATTTCTCTCGAAGCGGAGGCGACCATACATACTTGGCACCTTCAAAATCAGATTTCTGCAAATCGGTTATATCAAGCACTAAATATTGCTGACATGTTTCTCCCCATACCTTCAATCCCTGGGCTCGCGCTTCCTTGATTTTATTCGCTGCAGCCGCGCACGATACATGCACAATATAAATCGGTGCATCAGCAAGCGCAGCCATGGCTATGGCTCTTCCTGTTGCCTCCGCCTCAACTTCAGGGGGACGGGTTACCGCATGATAATAAGGTGACGTATTACCTTGTTCCAGCGCTTTTTGTACTAGCAAATCGATAACATCTCCATTTTCTGCATGTACCTGCACGAGCGCCCCGAGTTCTTTTGCCTTTGTGAGCGTTTGAAAAAGCGTGCCGTCATCGACCTGAAATACATTTTTATAAGCCATAAATAGCTTTAAAGAAGTAATTCCCTGTTCTTGAACAATAGTCGGCAGTTCATTAAGCACGTTATCGTTCATCTCGCTAATCATCAGATGAAAACTGTAGTCGATGTTAGCCCTTCCATTCGCTTTTTTATGCCACATATCTACTGCTTCTTTTAACGGTTTTCCTTTTTGGGTAAGACAAAAATCGACAATTGTTGTTGTACCGCCAAAAGCGGCAGCACGAGTCCCTGTTTCGAAATCATCTGCCGTTACCGTCCCACCGAACGGCATATCCAAGTGTGTATGAGGATCGATGCCACCCGGAAATACATAGCAGCCTTTGGCATCAATAATTTCCGCTTCTGGCTTTTCAATCGTATCGGCGATAGAAACAATTTTTTCTTCTTCAATCAAAATATCCGCCCTATATATATCCGAACCGGTAACGACGGTTCCTCCTTTAATTATTTTCGCCATGTGTTTCCCCCCTTTTTTATTGTGCCGAGTTCATCAAGGCTGTACGCTCTCTCCATGTAAGCGGCGGCTGTCCGGTTGGTATTTCCACCATCGTAATACAATCCTCTATCGGACAAACAATGGAGCACAGGTTGCATCCTACGCAGTCCTCTTCCCGCACGACCAGCTTTTCGCCGCCATTCTCCATCTGCACTATATCAATGCATTGATGAGACGTATCTTCGCAAGCGATATGACACCGATTGCAGTTGATACAGGATTGTTCGTCAATTCGTGCCACTACTTTATAGTTAAGGTTCAAATTCCCCCATTCCGAATAGCGGGGTACTGATTTTCCGACAATATCCATAACCGATTCAATGCCGCGCTCATCAAGGTAATGACTCAGTCCCTCGATCATATCCTCTACGATTCTAAAGCCGTACAGCATGGCAGCAGTACACACCTGAATACTAGATGAGCCCATGAGCATGAACTCTACGACATCACGCCAGTTTGAAATGCCGCCAATACCTGAAATCGGCAGATTAACCTGTGAATCACGCGCGCATTCAGCCACCATGTTTAGGGCAATTGGCTTTACCGCTGGTCCGCAATAACCACCATGTGCACCTTTTCCATCTACATGTGGAATTGGATTCCATGTATCGATATCAACCCCCATCAAACTATTAATTGTATTAATCATACTAACAGCATCCGCTCCGCCTTGTTTGGCTGCCCGTGCCGTATACCGAATGTCTGTAATATTCGGCGTTAATTTTACGATGACCGGGGTTTGCGCTACTTCCTTCACCCATTCGGTCTGTTGCTGCACCAGTTCAGGCTGCTGTCCAACCGCAGAACCCATGCCGCGCTCTGCCATACCATGGGGGCAGCCAAAATTCAGCTCCAGACCATCCACTCCAACGTCCTCCACAGCCTTAACCAGTTCATGCCACTTCTCACGATTCGGCTCCATCATCAGAGAAGCGACAAGTGCATGGTTAGGAAACTTCCTTTTCACTTCTTTCATTTCTTTCAAGTTAACTTCAAGCGGGCGGTCAGTAATCAGCTCGATATTATTAAATCCAACCGTTTGCCCATTATATTTCAAACCCGCAAAGCGGGATGTCACATTAATAATAGGATCGCCCAATGTTTTCCATACGGCTCCGCCCCATCCCGCCTCAAACGCTCTCTCTACCTGATAACCTGTGTTGGTCGGCGGGGCCGAAGCGAGCCAGAACGGGTTCGGTGCCTGAATGCCTCCCAGGTTTATCCGTAAATCAGCCATAGAAATACCTCCTTGAATTTCATAGATTGCCGGTTTTATGCCAGGACTTCCGTTCGAGTAGACATATATGCTTTATGAATGCCGTAGGCCGCTTTTTTGCCTTGCTCAGCTGCATCAACCACCATGGCTTCCGCATTTCCCAGACCAAAAATACAATCGCCCGCAGCAAAAATTTTCGGATTAGACGTTTGGTTGTTCCCATTAACTTTAATCACGCCGCGAACATGCTCCACTCCAAACGATTGAACGAGCGGCAGCAGCTTATTTTGACCAATTGCTTTAATTACACTATCAACCTCGACCGTAAACTCTGAACCTTCTATTCTCACCGGACGCGGTCGACCCGATGCATCCGGTTCGCCAAGCTTCATACGCACGCATGCAAGCGCTGTTACTTTCCCTCTCTCATCTCCTATAATACGAACAGGTGTTACGAGCCATCTAAACTCGATCCCTTCCTGCTTAGCGAACTCGTACTCGAAATCATAAGCCGTCATCTCATCTTCCGTCCGACGATACATTATGGTCACCTGTTCCGCTCCAAGACGGTGCGAACAAGTAGCTGCATCGATCGCTGTGTTTCCCGCACCAATAACGACGACCCGTTTGCCAAGCGAAATCGTCTCAAGCGACTTAGTTTTCGTATCTTCCACAAGCTGAATCGCATCATATACGCCATCCAGCTCTTCTCCTTCAATTCCTAAATCCGGTACATTGCCAAGCCCTACAGCCAGTACCACATAATCGTATCCATTTATAATTTCCTCCACCTGAATGTTCTTTCCGACCGTCATGCCCGTAAGAATAGTGACACCCAGTTTCTCGACCTGTTCCACTTCCCATAGAGCGATCTGCTGGGGCAGACGAAATGATACGATTCCGTACGTATTCAGGCCTCCCGTCTGTGCTTTCGATTCATATATAGTTACCTTATAGCCGAGCCGGGCCAGTTCTCTGGCTGCGGATAGCCCTGCAGGTCCTCCTCCAATTATCGCTACGGTTTTTCCGTTGCTCTCACCTTTATGAAATAAAGCCACATCATTTTTCATCGCCCAGTCTGTAGCATAGCGTTGCAATTGACCGATCATAATCGGCGAAGAGGCATGATTAAGCACGCAAGCCCCTTCACAAAGCTCAGAAGTAGGACAAACTCTCGCACAGCTTGCACCTACCGGATTTGCTTCCATAATGGCGCGGGCAGAGCCCTTCATATTTCCAGAAGCGATTTTCTTAATGAACGAAGGAATATTAATACCGGTGGGACAAGCTTTAATACACGGTGCATCATAACAATAAAGACAACGATTCGCCTCATCCATTGCATCCTTCTCCCGCAATCCGGGAATGAACTCTTGAAAGTTTTTCTTGAGCTTTTCGACGGGAATAAAAGCCTGTTGGTTCACTATGCTCTCCTCCTTGACGAAAATAGTTTATATCATAGTTAAAATTTTCAGAACTTTATATTAATATTATTATACAAAAAATAAATTATCAATATTTTTAATTGCATATATAAATATTTTTAACTGAATAAACCGAATTAAATGTTTTATCGCATTTCGAACAGGAAATAAGGTTGAGAGAAAGGGAAACTTTGATAAAATAAAAGGGAGAAAAGCGCCATATTTCCAGAATACCCGCATACGTGAAAGGATATAGGAGAATGGATTTAGAAGACCGTATCAAACATATAAAGCAGAAAATTGAGGAAAAACAAGCTTTGCTTGCAGAGCTGGAAGCAAAATTAACCGAGTACAAAAGCCAGCAAGAACAGCGCAAGCACTATATGGCTTCCAAAGAGATTATCGATTATATAGAGCAGCGTTCCGGTAAAATCATCAATATGTCAACCATTAAACGCTGGACAGATGAAGGGTATCTCGGCGAAGTGATTGATGAACGCGAGCACTTCTGGGCTTTAAAAACCAAGCAGGGAAAAAAACGTAATCTGTATAAGAGAGCGACCGTATTCCCTTTCTTATATGCCAGAGGATACATCTTCCCTTATTACGATATATTAGATGAGGTGCTGTACTTGACAGAAACAGCTTCTTTTCCTGCTACGGTAACCGATATTCGCATGGAGGACGGACAATTTTTATACAAAATCCAATTACCTGATTATACAATCATCGATAGTGTTAACGAGAAGCAATTGAAAGGTGCGGAACCGAATGGCAAGTATTGAAATCAAAAACACCAATGATAATATTTTGATTGCAAGAAAAATAAGAGATGCAAACAAAGACTCATCGGAAGGATTCACGCTTAAATTTACGGAAGATAATAGTATGATCATTATGGAGGGAGAGAAGCTAACCATCCCGGACAAGGCGCTTCTGACAAGCGAAATGAAAGTGAACGGAATGATTAAGCCTCTGCCGATTGGATTCGAAATTCTGGATGAAGAAAAAGGAAAGACTGTAAACTTACACCTTGATGCTGAATTAGTGAAGGAAATCAATATTATTCGCAGCTATGTAAAAAGCAAGACACAGCATGACGTATTATTGGAGCTATTCAAAAAGGGACTGGAACAATATAAGAAAGAAAACGATACAAAATAAGAAAAACTCATGGGTACCTTCACCCGCTGTACCTTGCGCGTTTTTCAAGTGATACGTTTATAAAAAAAGAAGCGGCCGGTAAGCCGCTTCTTCTTCTATTTTCCGCCAAAACGAATTGCAAGCTGTATTAACGTACGAACTGCCACACCGGTAGCACCTGCCGGGTTGTGGCCTTTATCCTTATCTGTCACAGCTGTTCCTGCGATATCGAGATGTACCCACGGCGTATCCTCTGCAAATGCGCCGATAAAAATACCGCCCTGAATACAGCCGGCTGGTCGCCCGGCATCATTCTTAATATCGGCAATCTCACTCTTAATATACTCTTGATATTCTTCGAAGTTCGGTAATTCCCATACTTTTTCTCCGGCGATACGTGCCGCAGATTTTACCTCTTCAAGCCATTCTGCATTGTTCGTAATCATACCGGTAGCCGCGTGTCCAAGCGCGGAAACGACAGAACCTGTCAGCGTTGCTACATCGACCAGCTTGGTCGCACCCTGATGCTTGGCGTATGCTACGCCATCCGCCAAAATGAGGCGCCCTTCAGCATCCGTATGTACGATTTCAATTGTTTTGCCAGAGAATGAGGTAATGACATCCGCCGGTTTTAAATTATTACCAGAAATCATGTTCTCGCATGTAGGAATAACGGCAATTACATTAACATGTGGCTGTAAGGCACCTATGCCGTCCATGGCTGCAATAACCGCTGCTGCACCAGCCATATCTGTCTTCATCTCGCCCATACCTTCATCCGGCTTAACCTGAATGCCTCCCGTATCGAAGGTAATCCCTTTACCTACATAGCCAAGCACTTCCTTACTGTCAGCTGCACCATTGTATTTAATTACGACCATCTTAGGCTCATTCGTGCTTGCCTGTCCAACACCAAGCAACGCTCCCATGCCGAGTTCTTCTAACTCGGCTTTGTTTAGCACTTTGACTTCCATATTCCGGCGGTGTGCCACTTCTCGTGCCCGCTCTGCCAAAATGGCCGGTGTCATCTTGTTGCCTGGCTCATTAACCAAATCACGCGCCAGATTTGTTGCATATGCTGCCGAATCTGCCCTCTCAAGACCTGCCTGGATCGCGCTCTGTTCCAAGTCTCCACTTACGACAAGAATGAACTCTTCAATGACAGAAGGCTGCTCTTCACGTTTCTTGTAGCCGGAGAATGTGTATGTGCCAAGCTCCACACCCTCCACTACGCCCTGAACGATGTCGACAGGATTCCAAAACCGCTTCTCCACATAGTAGTTGGAAACACCAAACGTAACGTTTTTAATGCCCTTCTTTTGCGCATGACGCGCAGCGATGCCAATAGCATCACGCACCTTGGCAGCCGTAAGCTCTTTTTCTTTGCCGAGCCCAAGAATGAGCGTGCGCTTAGCAGGAATTTTACCCCAGTTATGCAGAAGAGTGACCTCCCCGAAGGTTCCACGGATTTCTTTCTCCGCAATAAGCTGTGAAATGCGGTGCTCAAGCGCAGCGTCAACGCTTTTGGCATACCCTTTCACCGTATCCTGGTCTTCGCAATACGTGACAATCAAACAATCTGTGGCAATCGAAGAAATTGTTTCCGTTGAAATTTTTACTTTCATGGTCTACCTCCGCAAGTGAAAATGTTTCCCCTGTTAGTATGCGATATCATAACGCAAAAAAGCACACTTCGGGTGAAGTATGCTCTATATATTCTCCATATAGAAAGCGTTTTCCTGCTTTTTGCTACACTTCTAGCATAATCATTTCATGATGGAGCTTGGCAAGCTTCTCCTTGCAGGCTGCCACTGCCTCTATATCTTTTGCTCCCATCGCCTCATACAATACGGCAAGCTCGTAATCAACCTCTTTTGTGAGTGCCGGAATCCGCTCCTCGGCATCATGACGGCGCAATGCCTCCATTACTTCTTCCATAGAGACGGAGCATTCCTTTTCAAAAATAACTTCTTTGGAAGCACCAGAAATTTTAATAATTTGTTCTGCTTCTCCATATCGAATCTTCTGGACAACAAGTTGTCCATCGGTAAACATTTTAATGACTGCATGACCTTTAACCTGTTCAATAAAATGCTGTAAAATTTTCTCAAAACGTGGATCTGATGTATTATAATGGCGATCACGCAAACGATAGCGTGTACCTACTTTACGAAATGTAAGCCAATGGCTTTCTTCTTCAGCTTGGACGGAGAGGGTGAAATACTTCTTCGTTTCTTTCCATGCAACCCGCATGCCTGCTTCAATGATTCGTGCGACCAGATCCTGTATCTGTTCCTCATTAAACCATAGGGCTACGTCGCTGTACTCAATCTGCTCAAACGCATGCATTGCTACCCCTCCATTCGCGGAATTTTTGGAATATTTATTTTTATTATTTATATTGTATCGTACATTTTTTATAAAAGCAACTTGTTTTTATTGTTAATCTAGGCTGTTAACAATGTATGCAGCATGTGATACGATGAGAACAGATTTTTTATAAGGAGGAAATCGGTTATGAATCGCCTTACGGAACAAGACTTCGCCATATTTTCCGTACCCGGGCTCGAAGCACGTATGGATGCCCTTAAAGAAACACTCCGTCCCAAGCTGGACATGCTGGGGCAGGAGCTTACACCTTTTCTTTCTGCGGAAACGGGCGACGAGATGTTCTACCATGTCGCCAAACACGCACGGCGCACCGTTCATCCCCCGAAAGATACATGGGTAGCATGGGCATGCAATAAGCGCGGCTATAAGATGCTGCCGCATTTTCAGGTAGGGCTTTGGGAGACACACCTATTCATCTGGTTCGCTATCATTTATGAGTCACCGGTTAAACCAGTATTTGCAGAACGTTTGGAACAGGAATGGGGAGCATTAAAAGAAGCAATCCCGGAACATTTCGTCTGGTCGTTCGATCATACCAAACCGGATACATTCCCTCACAGCGAAATGGACGATGAGAAAGTAAATGAACTTATACATAAGCTTAAGCATGTCAAGAAATCCGAAGTGCTTTGTGGCGTGACACTTAGCCGCGAGCAGGTAGCCGCAATGTCCGCGGAAGAGTTGCTGAAGACTGTAGAAGCGACATTTTATACGCTGCTTCCTTTATACCGGCTTTCCTATGTCTATACAGCTCGCGCTTGATATTTCAACACAAGGATGTTGATTATCCAGTATGATCCAGAGTGGATCGT
>NZ_KE952909.1 GCF_000466385.1 Aneurinibacillus aneurinilyticus ATCC 12856 | reverse complement strand
TTTGGATTATACTGGATAATCAACACCCTTGATATTGCACTACTTTTGCTGTATCAACATCTGTGTAAAACATGAAAAGAGCGTATATACTGATTGTAATGAAACAATGAACGATTATGGAAATTTTTCCGTAAAAATAGAGACGATCGTCCGGAACATGATCTTTCGCTCCAAATTTCCGAGAAGATAGAAAATGGAAATAAAATTGAAAAATTGATGGAGAAAGCTAAATGGTATGCTTTAACGGAGGATTGGGAGCAGGCATGACTTATGTATCAGCAAGCGGTTGACATTATGCCGGATAATCTTCCTGCTCATCTTGGGCTTGCAGAAGTGGAGCTATCTCAAGGGAATTTTGATATATTCGATGAACGGTTCGAACGCATTTTTTCTTTGGCCCCGGAAGGGTTGGAGGTTCCGCTTTATATGGCACGTGCCGTTATGTATCTGGAAGCTGACTATCCCGAAAAAGCGAATGCTATCTTTTTAAGTACCTGTGAACAGTTCCCTGAACGTATTCACGAGGCGGCACAAATTTTAATTACTGCCCTTGTCGATTGCGGTATGGATGAAGAAGCATGGGAGATGCCTGTTTCTGCTCTCCCGGAATCTGGACAAGAGAAGCCGGAACATGTTCATTTGTTTATTGTATGGGTATATACAATGGCACGGCTTAATAAATGGAACTTATGGTCGCAGGTTCAATCCCGTATCCGAAAATTTCTTAAATCGATTACAAATGAAGCAGATAAGCAAGTGGTGCTCACTGCATTTGATGAACAGGTGGAAATGATGTATGAAGTAGGAGCCTTCCGTTTAAGTGAGATTTTTATTAATTTTATGCATGGCATCGCTCCAAAAAATCCGGCGATTAAAGAGAAGCGATCAAAAATTCAGCAGGTTATGCTTCTCGAAAAAGAATTGAATCGCATGGCACGTGATTTTGAGATGTTTCCGCTTGTGTTTCATGAAGCGCAGCGTTCGTTTGTAAAGGAATTTGTCTCAGTCGAGGATATTGCGGACATAGAGGAAGAAATTCCTTTTGATTTATTGGAAGAGTTACAAAAGATGGACGAGGAATTCCTGGCCGGTATTAATCGGGTAAAGAAAAAATATCCGCTTATTTACCGACAGTTTAAAGATAAATGGGAACAATTGTATGAGGAACATGCTAAAGGTGTAAGCCGTGAGGTGCGTAGAAAGTTTTCATAGGCTTCTTTTCGAAATACGCGGTTTGGCATGTGCTTAGCAAATAGCTTCCATCCTTTTGAGGGAGTCTAGCAAAAAAGACCGGAATACAGGATAGATGAATGAAATACGCCCTGTGTTACGGTCTTTTCTTATGTTTTAAACAGTATATGTGCACACTACGCATGCTCGATGTCATTTTCACAATGTTCCAGTTGTTCCAGGCGGGCATTCATTTCGAGGAGCTCCCGCTCGGTACGACCGGCACGCAAATCTGAAATATTCCGATCATGCTTGCGTTCCCGGCGGATCGCGGCTACCTCCCCGTGCAGTTTATGAACATCAATCGAGATTCCTTCTATCTGTGCTTTTAGTTCTTCCTGACCATCACGCAGTGCGCGCACAATTTGATTTGTTTCCTGTTGTCCGGCCTCCAATAAATCCATCCGCTGATTTATCTTCTGTAGTTCTGTATCCATCCGCTGATTCATTTTCTGAAATTCTGTGTTCATTCTCTGCAACTCTACAAGGATTACATCTAATTTGTCGCTCATTCCTTACCCTCCCATTTTCATCTCTTATCCCCATACTATCATAATCCATCATGGTACACATTGTTGAATGATGTCGATATATGAACACGATAAAAAATTGCAATTTATACAGAATTGATCCGATATTACCTATAGTAAGTCAAGGGTGTTGATTATCCAATATAATCCAGAGTGGGTCGTCACCACACCGTGCC
>NZ_KE952908.1 GCF_000466385.1 Aneurinibacillus aneurinilyticus ATCC 12856 | reverse complement strand
ACTTTGGATTATACTGGATAATCAACACCCTTGAAGTCAGATATATAGTAGTCCGCCCCATTATTAATAATAATGCTCACTCGGTCCTTTATAATCCTGAAGCGTATTGCCACCGTCAACAACGAATAGTTGACCTGTAACATACGAAGCATGCTCAGATGCTAAAAAAGCAATAACATGTGCTACCTCCTCTGGACGACCGCTACGACCAATTGGAGTATTATACCCCGCTTCTGCTTCGTGCTTCGTCTGTGATCCGGTAGCAATCCATCCGGGTGCCACGTTATTTACTGTAATGTTATGCTTGGCAACCTCAATAGCAATCCCTTTGCTCATGCCCACCATGGCAGCTTTTGCTGCACTGTAGGCGGATTCTCCCGGATTGCTTACCAATGGGCCAGTAACAGATGAGACATTAATAATTCTTCCGTATTCATTTTCGATCATATGAGGAAGCACGGTCCGGGTTACATTAAAGCACGTCGTAAGATTACGAGAAATGGATAAATCCCACTCTTCATCGTCTATTTCTGCAAAAGGAATAAACTTTTCAGGAGAGCCTACTTGTGCCATCCCCGCATTATTAATAAGGATATCAACTCTCCCGAAATTATCGAGCACAGTGTCAATCAATGTTCGAGTCTGTTCGCGATCCATTAGATCGGCTACATAACCACAAGCTTGTATCTTCTCTGCCTTCAATTCATTCACACGTTCGTGAATGCGTTCCGTTGTTGATACAATGGCGATCCTGCCACCTAGCTTGCCAATGATCCTAGCTGTCGCAAAACCAATTCCTGAATCACTGCCTGCACCAGTAACAAGACATACCTTTCCTTTAAAGCAAGTATGTACATCCATAATTGTCTTCCCCTCAATTTAAAAAATTTAGAATTAAAGTAATTTTACAATACATCTGTACACATTTGCTATATAGAAATCACTTGATGTAGCAACAAAAGTTCAGGTGGCTGGAAGGGGGAGATTCGGAAAAAAGAAGAGGGTGGGTGCGCCCTGCGTCCCGGCAGAAGAAAGGACAGCATGTCTTTTTCCGACCGCTCCCGCCCACCGCCCCCTTCTTTTCTTATCTCCCATCACAAAAATATGCCGCTTTATCGAATCAGGTGTATATAGGTACAATGGCAGTCCAACAAATCTCCCAGCTACTACGCTACAAATAATCCTATCTAGACATGTTTCCTGAACACGTCTTTGTTATCGGACGTTAAAAATATAAAAAGATGCATAAAAGCTAAAGAGCATTACAAACGACAGGAAAATAGCAAACTTTTTTTGTTTTTGAATGAAATGATTAAGCGCCATAACGCCAAACATTAAGCCGACAAAAAATTGTATTACAAAACCCTGAAAGTAATCGTGCGTTGGAGAAGTTAACAAGTTTACGAGAGACATAGATACCACAACTAAGGATATAATTAATTGGACTATATCAAGTGCTTTCCATTTTTTCATGATGGCCTCCTTTCCTTCACTTTAATTTCCAAATAAAAACAAAACAAGTCTTTTTAAGAACATTCAAGAAAACCGGTTAACATATGTGAGTAACATGTCACTATTACTCCGAACCATACAAAAATACAGATGGAGAGACTGCTATGAAGCTAGAAATCATCTATAAGGAACACCTGTCATTGCTCACATCAATTGCGTATCGCATACTCGGCTCCTTAGCTGACGCGGAAGACATCGTTCAGGAAGCGTTTCTCGAAGTGCAGTAACTCGATACAGATCATGTATATAACATGAAAGCGTACTTAGTTAAATCGGTAACGAATCGATGTATCAACCTCCTGAAATCAGCCCGTAAAAAAAGGGAAATTTACATAGGTCCTTGGCTTCCTGAACCTCAAATCAACCTTTCGGAACAAAATCCGATGGAGTTAGTCGTGAAAGACAAAGCCATTTCCTATGCTTTTCTCGTTATGTTAAATCAGCTAAACGCTGTGGAAAGGGCTGTGTTCATCCCGAGGGAAGTACTTGATTACAGTTACAGCGAGATCGCCCAAGCTTTAAATAAATCGGAGGGAAATTGCCGTAAAATCTACAGCCGTATCAAGAAAAAATTGCATCAAGCGGTGCCTGTCTCATCTTCTAATACGGAAAAAGAAGATGCTCTAGTCCAATCATTAGCCGGTATCGTATCCTGACTTTATTCAAAGGAATTGCTCCGAAAGGATATTTTGAAAGGAATCTTCTTCCTGTTTACATTAATAATCAACGAGGAGTTCTGCTGATGAAAAATGACCAGCTAGTATTGGTATTTGTGTCACAAATTCGATAGATATTCTGTTAAGTAAGTAAGGGTAAGAAATGATGGCAGTACATAAAGTCACGAAAGTTCACTTCTTACTTTTACAAATTACTTTCAAGGAGGATTTCACATGGAAACAAGATTTTTTATGGAGAAAGCAAATCCGAAAGGCTATACCGCAATGCTTGGATTAGAAAAATATCTGATGTCTACTAGTATTGATAAAAAGCTGAGAGAGCTAATCAAAATCCGCGCCTCCCAAATCAATGGTTGTGCATTCTGCATCGACATGCACACTAAGGACGCACGTAAAATTGGCGAAACAGAGCAACGCATTTATGCTCTTAACGCATGGCGAGAAACTCCTTTCTTCACGCCTGAAGAGCGTACTGTTTTGGCTTTAACAGAAGCTATTACCCTGGTAACAGAAGGTCATGTAGCAGATGATGTATACAACGAAGTCCGTCGGTATTTCGACGAAACTAAAACCTCAGAAATTATTATGGCCATTGTTACTATTAATGCTTGGAATCGTATTGCCATAGCCACAAGAAAAATACCTCTCTCTTATATAGAAATCACTTGATGTAGCAACAAAAGTTTAGGTGGCTGGAAGGGGAAGATTCGGAAAAAAGAAGGGGATCGATGCGCCCTGCGTTCCGGCAGAAGAAAGGACAGCATGTCTTTTTCCGACCGCTCCCGCCCACCGCCCTTCCTTCTTTTCTTATCTCCCGCCACAAAAATGTACCGCTTCATCGAATCAGGTGTATATAGAAGCATAATGCATAGTACAGATAAAAAATAAAGGGGATGTCCAGAAAGTCAGCCTAACCAGCCCCATCTTCTTTTTCACTTTAGGAACTTTTTCTTGTATGATGTCCGGAACGGATATACCTGTTAGCTAAAGGACGATGCTTTTTTTATTTTGGAAGTACCCCCATTGACTTTTAGAGTCGTCTAGAAGTGAGATATTAACTGCCCCTGATAGCAAAAACCACTTGAATTCTAAGCGTTCATCGCTTATTATGACCTCATTAGGATTTGTTTATAGGCAGAGGTAAGTAATGATACATACCATTCTTCTTTACTCCTTTTTATAGCACATTGTCTTGACTCGTCTCCAGACTCCAATTTGCCCCTAAGTCTCCCCATACATTCCGTTCACTTTTTAACTGAAGCACCTTATTATGAGGATATCCTCTTCACCGATATAAGCAGCTTCAATAACTAGCCACTTCTTTAACCTAATTTTGCTATATAGTACAAAGCAAAATATAAAAAACGTTGTGCTTTCAATGTGGTTATTTTACATAATAGTGGATTATAGGATAGAAAAGATAAATATGTGAAACCTATTTGGATTTAAATCGTTTTACAGAGTAACAGGGAGAAATAGTATGCGAAACATTGTATGATTCCAAGGGTGTTAATTATCCAGTACGATCCAGAGTGGATAGCCACCACACCGTGCCCCAAACGGGTGTCGGTTCGTCTCCCGTACCGAGAGGCCCAGATGTTTTGCCGGTCCAGACTTGGTGCCACGAAGCGGTCGTATCTCTTTCTTGTGAGAAAAAACGAGAGAACGCGCCGATGCGTGCATCTTCTCCCTTCCAACCTATGGATAATAAACAGGTGTGGTATGATTTATCTCTATTCAGCTTGTAAAGCAAATCCCTATAGGTTTCAAACAGGAAGCGCACTGTAACTCGTGCTCGCTTTTACTGCTTTTATCTTTTCATTGCTTATTACCGGCTGGCTAGGCAGATAGATAAAGAAAAGTTCATAGTAGTTCGCTTAATCTTTTTTTGCGTAAACGGCCTTGTTAGACATTTATTCAAATGAAGAATACTATTTTTGTAGTTCTTATATATAGGGTAAACTAATAAAAAGCGTTTGCAGAATCGAAAAGGGGTGTTGTTCCATATGATAAAAACAACTGATTTACACAAAAGTGCAATGGACATGTTGTTGGAAACCAGTCGCACTTTCTTTATTCCAATTAGTCATCTATCTCCAGGCTTACAGGAATCCGTTGCTTCAGCCTACCTATGCATGAGAGCTATAGATGAGATAGAAGATCACCCCGGACTTCCATCCGACGTGAAAATTAACCTGTTGCGCTCAGTCAGTCTTCTTCTGGAAAAGCCCATCGATGATAACGAATTGATGGCACTATTTCAACCGCACAACTCCCTTCTTCCAGAAGTCACCTTACGATTAGGAGACTGGGTAAAGCTTAGTCCCCCTTCCATCGCACCTAACATCCAGAAGGCCACAGCAATTATGGCAAACGGAATGGCAGATTGGATTTCCAAAAAATGGAGAATCAAGAACGAAAAAGATTTAGACGACTACACTTTTTATGTTGCAGGCTTGGTCGGTATACTGCTATCAGAGATTTGGAAGTGGCATGATGATATTGAAACGGATCGGGACTTAGCGGTTGCTTTTGGTCGGGGCCTACAGGCTGTCAATATTATTCGCAATCGTGCCGAGGATTTATCCCGGGGGGTAGACTTTTTTCCTGATGAATGGAAAGCAGAAGACATGTTTTCGTATGCCAGACGTAACTTGGCATTGGCAGATGCATACTTAAAGAGCATTAAATCGGGAACAATTCTTATTTTCTGCCGAATACCACTCATTTTGGCTTATGGTACACTTGACGCTTTAGCAGCAGGTAAAGAAAAACTCGATCGCGCTACAGTAACTCATCTTGTTAGACAAGTGACTGAAGCGTAAACACTAAGTTAACTCAAACAAGCCAAACTTGAATGCATTCAGGTTTGGCTTATTCTATAAAACGTTTTGGGCTTATTTTTTTCTCACATTCCTCTCCTGACCACATATTTTAGAAAAAGAAAATAGACTACTATCTTTGGAGGGAAAAATATGTGTGAAAATCGACAACAATGGAATCCCGGACAGCAGTGGCATCATGGGCAACAATGGAATCCTG
>NZ_KE952907.1 GCF_000466385.1 Aneurinibacillus aneurinilyticus ATCC 12856 | reverse complement strand
GTAAATTTGTGTAAGTGTTTTTGGGCAACTACAGTTAGAAACTGAAAATGGTGAAGATAAAAAGATTATCAAAGATGCAAATGGAAATGTTTTAAACGATGGTGATTCTGTAACAGTCATCAAAGACCTTAAAGTAAAAGGAAGTTCATCAGTCATAAAAATAGGTACAAAAGTAAAAAATATACGCTTGGTTGATGGAGATCATGATATTGATTGCAAAATCGATGGTTTTGGAGCTATGAAATTAAAATCCGAATTTGTTAAAAAGGTATAAATACGACCCGAAATTACATATATCTTGGCTGAATCTCAAACCAAAGGAGCGAAAAAAGTATGGATGGGAAAGTAGCAATCGTAACAGGAGCAAGTCGAGGAATTGGTGCTGCTACGGCAAAGACATTGGCTGGACGCGGAGCAAAAGTTGTTGTAAATTATGCAAGAAATGCAACGGCAGCAAAAGAAGTAGTGGCATCGATTAAGGAAAAGGGCGGGGAAGCGATAGCTATACAAGCAGATGCCAGAAATATGGAGCAAATGAACAATCTCGTAGAAGAGACTGTACAAGCATATGAAACTGTAGACATCCTCGTCCATAATGCCGGCATGAACTTTGTGAAGAAGTCATTTGAGGATATGTTATGGGATGAATTTATTCAAAAAACGAATGATGAACTTCAGGCTGCTTTCGTATCTACAAAGGTTGTGCTGCCTTATATGAAGAAACAGCATTATGGAAAGCTCGTCTATGTATCTAGTGGTTTAAGCAATCATCCGGGACCTAATTTCATTTCACATGGCACATCAAAAGGAGCCCTAAATAGTTTTGTCAAATATATTGCCCAGGAGCTGGGGAACCAAGGTATTACAGCAAACGTTGTCTCCCCGGGATTAGTAGAGACAGATGCGACAGCTTCTATACCTGAAGAATGTCAACTACCCACCACTTAGATTCTACCGAAT
>NZ_KE952906.1 GCF_000466385.1 Aneurinibacillus aneurinilyticus ATCC 12856 | reverse complement strand
ACAAGGTTCTTTTTTCCATATCATGCTTATTATTAACCTGGATTTCTACATTTACACGACTTCCATCTTCAAGCTGCGCATGGACATCCAGAATCGATTTTTTATCCTCGGTATTTTCCTTGTTGAACTGCGGGTCCAGTAGAGTAACCTCTGTAATCTTTTGGTTATCAGGCAAACGGAGAGCAGCATTCAAAAAAGCGGCCAGAATGGATTCATTTCCGTGTGTACCAAACAAGGCTTTAAAGGCAAAATCTACGCGTAGGTCCAATCTTTTTCTCATAACGTCCCCCGTACTTTTTTCTTTTGTTATCTCTTAGTATACCATGTTGTTAGACTGGATTCTGGACATGCGAAAACAAGAGTGCAAAAATAAAGCAAATGCATTCTACATTGAGAAGTCTGACTATGAAGAAAAAGTACGACAAGCCATGTGGACTCGAAATAGTTCAGCTTATTCATGAATAGAGGAAAACGTTGACACAACTACCCGTTTATGACAACGTGCTCACTCAGAAGTTTAGCGACCAAGTACCGAACCAGGTATGGATAGTCGACATTACGTAGATGAAGGCTGGCTTTATCTAGGGGGCATCATGGGCCTATATACCAGAAAGATTTTCGGTTGGCGCATAAATAAACAAATGATGAAGAAACGGATTTTTAAGTACATGGCGTGCTTTTCTCGATTCCATGTGTCCAATCTATTGACAGAGGTCTATACCCTACTACGTTCAGATAAAACATGATATTAAAGCGTTGGTCAATGACCA
>NZ_KE952905.1 GCF_000466385.1 Aneurinibacillus aneurinilyticus ATCC 12856 | reverse complement strand
CTGTAATTCTGTTCACAAAATATAAATCAGTATGTATGTAGTTTTTTCTATTGCATCTAATTAGAAAAAATCCCCTGTTTAACTAGTGTTTGTTCTGCTACATAAGGTTGAAGGAGTTAACGAACTTACCGCTAAAGCAAGTGTGGTCGTTGCGAGAAAAAGTTTTTTTCCTTGTTTTATAAATATTTCCTCCTAGTTGGTGTCTAAATTTGACTTAACCACCTTATTCCCTTCTCTTACTAAAGAAACCGTTGTAAGTCCTAAATGTGATTATTGCTACTCCAATAATCACTGCGAGCCAAAACATATCAGCAGACACACCTATCCTATACATCCAAACTATACCAAAAATATAGAATAAGGTAGTCGCGACGATATCTACTAATAGCTTTTTTTTCATATTCATAGGATATGTACCCCCGCTCCAATATTTAGATAAATAAGGATTACATAGATATTTATTTCATTAAATTCCTTGTTTAACCATAATAATGATAAAAAGTAAATATATTTTCCCTATAATTTGGTTTTACCTAAATAAATTACCAATATATTTTATTTTAAACAAGACATAAAAGGTTTTAAATATCAATATTTCCCATATTATCCCTGTTATCTAACAACCAATTTACTATACTAAAAAATAATTATTATAAATAATTGATGGGATTGCTGTAATATATCCATTACTTATGATGGTATTGGAGTTTGCAATTATATCTTCAAAACATAGGGTAACATTAAAAAAGTAAGTGAAAATAAGTCCTGTAATGCCTATCCTTTTTACCTATCTCAGTATAATAATCTTGTCTTCGCTTATGTCTTTTATCGTTACCGAGAAAGCATACAAGGAAACGTTAATAGATTGACAGAGGTTCAAAATGTTTACTAGGGTTATATAAACCCAGTAATGGTAATATTTATTATGATGATATAAATATTTTAGATATCAACACTGAAAGTCTATATACTAATGTAACCGCTCTTTTTCAAGATTTTATGTGTTATCAACTTAGTGCTCGAGAAAATATAATGCTTGGAGAAAAAGATGAAGAACGGTTAGAAGAAGCTATTCTTAAAACAGGAGCCCATGAAATTATTTCGTTGTTACCACATGGTTTTGATACTCAGTTAGGCAGATTGTTTGAGGGGGGACAAGACCTCCCTTATGGACAATGGCAAAAGATTGCTATGAGTAGAGCCTTTTTTAGAGAAGCTGAAGTAATATTTCTTGATGAGCCTACTTCTGCCTTAGACCCTAAAGCTGAAGCAGAAGTCTTTAAGAATTTTATGGAACTTACTAAGGAGAAAACAGCGATTTTTATTTCCCATCGATTAGGAAGTTGCCAAAGCGCCGATCTCATCTTGGTGTTAAAAAATGGTCAACTAATTGAAAAAGGAACCCATCAAGAATTGATGAGTATAGATAGTGTATATAGTGAAATGTTTAATACCGAGTCCAAATGGTACAAATAGGATTCTTTCGTTTTTAATACAAATATAACATATGCAAGTATTTACGCTTTTCAAGTTTAAGTTAAGTTTAAAAAGAATTTTTAGAAAGGGAATTTGAAGGCGATGAAAAGTGAAAATATAATAAATGCTTTCTTATTTTCGATAATTGGTGGAGTTATAACAGCTTTTGTATTTTTGTTTTGCATAAAACAAGGGATAATAATTCCAAGTAACACGGAAGATAATATTAAGATTGTGAAAGATCACGAGGTATCACTCCCTAAAAGTCAAAATGATTTTTCAACTAAAGTCATGGCTGCTGTTGAAAAAAATTCCGAAACTGTAGTAGGGATTGTTAATATCAAAAAGGTAAAGAATTTGTTTACAGGGAAGGTAGACGATGTTGAGCAAGGGGTAGGTTCAGGAATAATATTTAAAAAGGAAAGAGATAAAATATATGTTGTAACAAATAATCATGTTGTTGAAAATTCAGGTGAGTTAGAGATTTGCTTGAGTAATGGAAAAAAAGTACAAGCAACCTTAAAAGGAAAGGATACACTAACAGACTTAGCTGTATTAGAGTTTACGGACTCTAGTATTAATTCGATTGCTGCGTTCGGCAATTCAGATGATGTTAAAGTTGGACAACTAGCCATTGCAATAGGTAATCCTTTAGGTATAGAATTTTCGAAAACTGTTACACAAGGAATTATAAGTGCCAAAAAGCGTAATATTACAGTTGATACTGAATTAGGGGAATGGGATATAAACGTAATCCAGACTGATGCAGCTATTAATCCAGGTAACAGTGGTGGACCGCTTATAAATGAATTTGGTGAAGTAATAGGTATAAATAGTATGAAGATTGTTCGCAATGGTGTAGAAGGATTGGGATTTGCTATACCGATAAATGATGCTATACCAATAATAAATGAATTGTTGAAAGGCAGAAAAGTTGAAAGACCTTATATAGGGATTATAAATCCAGTAGACTTAAAAGATATTCCTGATCTATACAAGAAGGAAATATTTAATTTACCAGATGATTTAGAAGATGGTATTTTAATTAATGGAATTACTCCTTATTCTCTTGCTGAGAAATATGGACTTAAAAAATATGATGTTATTACTGAAATAAACAAAAGCAAAGTTTCTACTTTAGCTGACTTTAAAAATTATTTATATACTAAAGTAAAGGTTGGTGATGAGATCGAATTAACTATTTATAGAAAAAATGTATTTATAAAGATAAAAATTTTGTTAAGTAAAGCACTTGATTAATATAATGAACCAGATTTTTTATAAAACCACTAAGAAAAATATACTGACGATAGTGAATTTATATTGGAGTTAGTATAGTATCTTCACTATCTAGAAAATTAGCTTCACAAAACATTTAAGAAAATAATTAACTAAAGGTGATGGCTTATGCTAGTAGTATTACGGATTTTATGTATAGTTTTATTATTAGTAGGCTGTTCCGCTCCTAAAGAAATTACTTCATCAGAAAATAGCGAACACAAAAATGCTAAGAACACTAAGCATAGTGAGTCAATGATCGAGCAAAAAAATTTGGAGATAACCCCTACCTTTGTTATACAGGAAAAAAACAAAGGGCTTATGATAGTTCATGAAATGCGTGGCATAAAGGGGGTCTTAGCTATCGAAGATGTGCTTATTACTGAAAAGACCCCTATAAATTGTATTTTATATCTTTGGGCTAATGATGTTATTGGAAAGAAAGTTAATATTTCTGCTACACATAAAAATACTGGAGAGACTGTTACGATTTTAAGAGACGGTAAAATAGAAAAACAAGTAGGGCCTCTTTATAAAAACGAAAAAGAAACTGAACCTAAGGTTACGCCTTTAGAATATAATCAAGATTTAAATTCTGTTAATAATGAAATGAATAATCCTCCAATTGCTAAAGTTCCTTTACTTATTAAATTACCTAGCACGGGTATTTGGGAATTAAACACAATGATTAATAAAGAAAAATTACCTTCTATAAAGTTTAAAGTTGAGTTAAAAGACAAAAATTTAAAAAATATTAACTAAGGTAGAGTTCGCACCAAATACACATCAAAATGAGGAAATAAAATTCTAAGAAAACAGTATTCTATGCAACTGAAAGATTAGAAAACAACAGGTTTATTTATCAGTATAATTTTGGGGACTCACAGAAAAACGTAATTCTTAAGTTTCACAGTGATCCTCATGATCGTTCGGAAGATCATGAGGATCATCATAGTTCATAAAGGTGATAAGAGGATCTTAATTGAGCGTTTTGCAAACATAGGTATCAAGCTTAGCACCCCATGTTGCATTTCCTGTGGTTTCGGACCGGATTAACCCCCGAACTTTGGACACATACAC
>NZ_KE952904.1:485-9680 GCF_000466385.1 Aneurinibacillus aneurinilyticus ATCC 12856 | reverse complement strand
ACTCTGGATCATACTGGATAATCAACACCCTTGACCTTTTTCTATTCTTTGACCTATAAATCCAATTTTTAAAACACTAAAAAAAGTTGAATTCTAAATGCTGGCCTTTTTTCTGCCGAAGCGCAGGGTGCTTTTTTCCGAATCTCCTACTTCCGACCACACTCCCCTGTCAAAGTATTAAGTGTAATTTATATAACTCAACTGTATACAATAAACGGAATGATTGACCTGACCTACAAAATTCCCTTACTCCCAGAAAAGAGGCTTACTATTTGTTTTTAGCTAAAATTGTGTTTAAATGGCTATTTTGCAAAACACTCACTTAACTAATGATTGCTTTTTTTGTATTATATAACTACAAGTTAACCTGTTCATACATTATAAGAAACATTAATTTATGAATTTCACATGCTGTTAAATTGGATTTATCCCTCCGAAAATAACCAAATGGCATCATCAGCACATATAATATACTGAATATTCTTTTTATTATAAGGAATTCTATGTGATAAGAGTCTGTAACTACAATCATTTATTTGGAGGAATAGCTATGATAATGAATAATCTAATAGCTCTGGATAAGTATACTTGCCCAAAATTAGAAAAGCTAAAGCTTGAACGTGAATGGGAAAAGTTTATTTCCGGTAGTAATACAGTTCCAACAATCCGCTCTTTAATGTATGATTCATGGCAACGTTGTTTGGAGCAAGGAATCAGCCCGCTTCAAAGCAAGAATAAGCTCACCCCTTTTTAATAATAATTAGGAAATACGCAATCACATGCTAAATCAGAATCTCTTGTTATTTTAATTACAATAACTTATAATATTCACTGTGCATGGTGTGTATGTTGTGTATGTTGTGTATCTCATAGCATAACAATGATTAATAAAGAGGTTGTTAAATGAAAATAATTTTAAGCAATGTATCAGATCAACCTTTATATCAGCAGATAAAAGATCAGATTAAAACTTCCATTTTTAATAATGAGTTAAAAGAGGGAGTACAACTACCCTCAATCCGCTCATTGGCCAACGATTTACATGTGAGTGTGTTAACCACGAAAAGAGTCTATGCTGAACTGGAAGCTGAAGGATTTATTGTAACCAGAGTTGGTAAAGGATCCTATGTGGCACCCGGGAACTTAGAAATGCTAATGGAATCCAAGCGGCATATGGTGGAAGCCAAACTAGCAGAAGTATGTCAAATGGCCCGAAGTTTAGGAATAAATACAGATGATCTCCATTCAATGCTGGATTTAATCTTAGAGGAGGAAAGTGAAAAATGACCCCTATTTTAGAGGTAAAGAATCTAAATAAAACTTACAACAATTTTTCTTTAAAAGACGTTACTTTTTCATTAAATAAAGACTGTATTACAGGCTTTATCGGCACTAACGGTTCTGGGAAAACTACCACAATTAAAGCGATTCTGGGTCTTATTTTGAAGGATTCAGGAAAAATCAAGTTTTCGGGCATGGATATGGATGACAACGAAAGAAAATCGAAAAACAAAATCGGTATTGTGTTGGATGAAGGATATTTCTATGAAGAATTAACATTAAAAGAAATGAAAAATGTGATCGCCCCTTGTTATACCGAATGGGATGAAGCTGTTTTTTCAGCTTACATAAAACAGTTTGATTTAAAATTAGATCAGAAAATTGCCACCTTATCAAAAGGAATGCGGATGAAGTATGCGGTCGCTTTGGCGCTCTCCCACCATGCAGATCTATTGATTATGGATGAACCAACAAGTGGACTTGATCCATTGGTACGAAGCGAATTGATGGATATTCTCCTCAACTTTATGAAGGAGCCAGGAAAGAGTGTCTTTTTTTCCACACATATCACCTCCGATTTGGATAAAATTGCTGACATGATCATCTTAATTGATGATGGTAGGATCATAGTTAATGAAGAGAAAGATGAGTTGCTGGATACACATGCACTGGTAAAAGGGGACAATCGCTTTATTAATGAACAAACGCAAAAGCTTTTTTTAACTTTGCATCAATCACCGTATGGATTTGAGGGAATTACCCGCAAAAAAAAGGATGTACGCCGACTCATGCCTGATGTATTGATGGAAAGACCAACGGTAGAGGATATTATGCTCACTTATATCGGAGGTAACAACAATGCTAATTAACCTTGTACTAAAAGATTTGATGCTGGTCAAAAAATATTTGTTCGTTTTACTCGTTTTTGCTGCAATCGGTCCTATTTATATTTCTTCAAAAGTAGATTTTAACAATGGCGGTCTTGTGGGCTTTCTCTTAACAGTGCTTTTGTTGGAGTATATTTTGTTCGGTATGGTATCCAAATTTGAAGATAAGTACAAGGGGGCTGCTCTTCTTTGTGCGACTCCATATACACGAAATTCATTTGTAAAAGCCAAATATCTCTTTATCTTTGTAATTTTCATTTGCAGCGTCATCATCCATATTATTACATCAGTTATCATGCCATCGGGTATAGAAAAACTAAACATCACTACTCTTGGAATAACCTTTTTAATTCTTAGCATCATATTTGGAATACTAATCCCTGTTCAGTTCAAATTTGGCTATGACAAAACAAAACTTATTTCATTCTTTACTATCTTTTTAATACCTTTTGTCTTTCCTGCTGTTATAGGGTGGTTTCAATCGAATCATATTAGTTTTGCAATCACATTTCCATTTCCATTTCCAGAAATTATTCAAGCATGGATTCCTTGTTTTCTTGCACTAGTCATTGGTTGTGTTTCAATGGTTATATCCCTAAAAATATATGCAAAAAAGGATTTATAAACGTATCTTTTTCGCTTCCTACGCTCCAAATGGAATGCTTTCTTTTTGGTTACACCTTTGAATAAATCAAACTAATGATATTGAATCAAGAATATTGTCAAGCTCACATACATGTACACCTATATTCTTCATCTCTTGTATACCTTTTTCATACACTTGAGACATGGAATCCAGTACCATTACCACACGAAAATCTCTTTCACTTGCTTTGTACATAGAAGTTCGGGGACAATTTATAGACGAATAACGTGAAGTATAGGCAGCCCTTTTTCACGGTAGGCTTCCAACAACTGTCTCATCTTCGGCAGAACATCTTATTGAGGGTGCCCATTTTTTCAAGAGTTACTTACGTTAGAAATATATACATATACGCACTGTATCTTCATATATTCAAAATGTAAACATTAATAAAAGCAAAGGAAGTAGGTAATATATGGGATTTGGCGATAACAAACAATCTGAACCATCCCAGTCTGAAATAGAAATTACACCTATAGAAGATTTAATGAGAGAACATGGGATTTTGAAAAGACTTCTTTTAATTTACGGAGATGCAGAAAAACGATTATGTGGATATAAACCATTCCAACCTTCCATTGTCTATCCTGTTATTCTACAATCAGCCTCTATTGCTAGGCAATTCATTGAGAATTATCATCAAAAATTGGAGGAACATTACATCTTCCCTCGGTTTATTCAAGAACAAATTTATGTTAATTTAGTATGCACCTTACAAGAACAGCATGCAGCTGCTACTAAGCTAACCACGCTTATTTTACAAGTTGCTAATCAGGGAGATCCGTATATGCAAGGTAGACAATATATGGCACATTTACTTTCCCTATACAAACAAATGTATGAGCCTCATGAGGCGCGCGAGGATACGGTTTTGTTCCCTGCTTTCCAAAAGCTCGTAACTCCAAGGGAATTTGAAAAATTAGGAGAAAAATTTGAAGAAATTGAGGAAACCATGTTTGGAAAGGATGGATTCCAAACGATTCTTAGGCAAGTGGAACAGCTCGAGAAGGCGTTAGGTATATATGAATTATCACAATATACACCTCATTTTACCGGAAAACATCTACATCCGTAGATTTCAGCCTGTTGAGGCTTTCTCGACAGGCTGAAATCACCTCAAACGCTGCTCTTTATTCGCCCTCACAAATCCACTTGATTAGTTCTCTGTCAAAGGATTGAGGTTCTTCAAACATAGGATTATGCCCGCTATGTTCAAAAATCACTTTCTTCACGTCACCATTCGTGTCATCAATAGAATCCCAAAGTGAAACAGGCGCTACCAAATAATCATATCTTCCTAAACCAATAAATACTGGTTTATTGAAAGCGTTCAGTGACTGTATAAGATTTAGCTCTCCAAACGCTTCTCCCCACAAATAATCGATAATTGGCATATTCGTATATACACCTTCCCACATGTAAGCCGCATCAAATGTATAGTTATAAAAACTTTGGGCTCCCATACGAATACACATGTGGACAAATCGCCGTTCAGGGTCTTTCTTGATGTCATTTTCTAATAGAGCAATATCCTTTTCAAACTGCTTCTTTCTTTCCGGACTTGCAGTTTCATTAAAAAATGCAAAACTTTGATGCTGCCTTTTTTGACTATTTGTAGGTGCTGAATTTAACAAAACAACTTTTTGGACATGTTCAGGATATTTTTTTGCATACTCCAAAGCCATGAAGGCGTGTCCTGAGTGCCCTAATATAATGAAGTCTGTTAAGCAAAGAGTTTGCCTTGCTTTCTCTATGTCATCTAACACTTTGTTCAATGTATAATCTTCTGATTCCAGAGCTCGGGGCGGCTTCACAAACCCTCTATGATCAAGGAAAATAAACTGGAATGTTTCATATAAATTTTTCGAGAATAGGTGGGGATAATACACACTGCTCCCTATCACCAGTATAGGTTTTCCGGATCCTTTTATACAATAATTCAGTTTAAATCCATTACTGCTTATACTTTGATATTTGTTCATTGTAATAGCCCTCTTTTCTTTCTTAATGAGAAGAGCTACTCATAAAGTAAAAACTCTTCTTTACATCACTTCCTTTCTTCCTTTTAATTCTCTTACATTCTCCATGGAACGCTCCAACACTTTACATCACCTCTATTATGGTTGCCTTTAATTGAGATACTTTAGCATACTTCTTTTCACAAATCAAACTAACAGACAAGGTTGCAATTATGGGGAGTTTTTCATGCCTATTTGTAATGCTCCCCTGACAAGATTAACGCCACTTTTATGACGTCGAGTTCTTACTATCGGCAATACTTTCCACCCAATCCGTAAATCCGCTGGAAAATTCACGGTACATATTGCAACACGTATTCTCATCTTAATCATCATAATAGAGCATCAGTGAAAGTAGTTAGTCATGAAGTGCTATAAAAATTAGACAGGATATTGACTATTTCATTCATTTCCGTCACAATAATAGACAATATAATGACTAAATATAGAAGGGAACATTATTATGGATATCCTCAAAGAGATCTTTTTAATGCAGCAAACTTATGCCACCCTTTTTTCATTGACCAACAAACTTCAAATCCATGGTGATCAATACCTTGGGCGCTTAACTGCAAGGCAGTTTATGGCCATGATGGCCATTGGGCATTTGCCCGAAAATGAAACCACACTCAACAATATTGCAAGAAAGTTAGGCACCAGCAAACAAAGCGCGAAACAGTTGATCACAATTATCGAAAAAAAAGGTTATGTCATTACTGTCCCCAGTCCACAGGATAAACGTGCGGTTAATGTGAAAATCACAGAAGCCGGCAAGGAAGTTTTGATTGAGGCTGCCGAAAAGGGCCTTTTCTTTTTAGAAGAGCTTTTTAAACATTTTACGACGGAAGAAATGGAAACCCTATGGAGCTTGCTAAAAAAACTATACCGGTATGACGGCGAAGAGCAGGATGGCTTTGAAGAAGAAAGTCGGGTTGAAGTCAGTGAAGATTACAGCGAAACGCAAACGAGAATACTGAAGGAGTTTGAAACAAGAAGACAAGCGCGGCAAAAGGAGCGGACAAACAATGAAAAATAAAGTCGGGAAGCCCATTTTAATTGAAGAATATGTCCTTATCAACGGCATAGAACAATATTTGTTTCATTCGGGCACAAATGTTGACAATCCGGTTCTGTTGTATTTGCATGGGGGTCCAGGCAGCGTCGAATCTTTATTTGCTCATCTTTTTCAGGATCAATTGGAGAAAATTTTTACCATCGTGCATTGGGATCAGCGCGGCGCCGGAAAAACACTTATCAAAAATAAAGACAAATATCCGACCATTGATTTGATGCTTCAGGATTTATTTGAGGTTATCCAGTATTTGAAGAAGAAATACAATAAACAAAAGATCATTTTGCTTGGCCGTTCCTGGGGGAGCGTATTGGGGATTACATTCATCAAACGATTCCCTGAAGAGGTCGCTTATTTTATTGGCGTGGCACAAGTTATTTCCATGCTTGAAAATGAGCGCGTTGGCTATGAAAAACTAAAAGAACTCATATTTCAAGCGGGTGACCAAAAATCTTTGGATAAGCTCAAGGCGATAGGCAATTATCCGGGAGAAAAGTTAATCATCGACAGCCAATTTCTGAAAAAATGCACCAAAATCCGTAAGCTCCAAGGCAAATATAACCTGGCTGGCAAAATTGATCTGCCGATCATGTTAAAGGTGCTAAAAAGCCCTATTTTTAAGTGGTCCGACATTACGGCTCTTTTGAAGGGACTAAAGGCCAACCGCTACGTGTTGGAAACTTTTTTGGCCAACTTCGATTTGCATACAGAACCGGCAGATTTTCAAGTACCTGTTTACTATATTTTAGGGGACCAGGACTGGCAAGCCCCCTACGTGATCGCCCAGGAATATTTCAACAAAATCCAGGCTCCGCGCAAACAATTGTTTTTGCTCCCCGGCGCCGGACATCGCATTATGATTGATCAAACAGAGTTGTTTGTGAGTGCATTATCGACCATCCGAACCAGAGAAGAAAATGAAAGAGTATAAAAGACACACTTGTTGATTATCCATATATCGGAAGAAATAAGATGCACGCGTCAGCGTGTTCCCTCGTCTTTTTCTCACAAGGAAGGGACACGGCCGCTTTGTGGAGCCAAGGCCGGACCGGCAAAAAGCGGCCCCTATGCTTCATACAGGAGACGAACCGACGCCCATTTGGGGCACGGTGTGGTGACGATCCACTCTGAAGCGTACTGGATAATCAACACCCTTGAAACAATATATGTTGGGATTCGGAATCACGCCTTTTATTACATTATTTTAACATAATTACAAGGAAGAAGAATGTAATTTGCACATAGGATGTCTAATAATATGTATTATAGTTCTCCCTATCAACAAAAACCTTGTTTACCATGTAACTCCAATCTTTCGGAACAATGCGCACAGTTATTTAATACTGGAGCCATCCCATATTCATCAAGTTAAGAACACTACTCCCAAAGATAGAAGCACAGCATCCTTTTCTTATATTAAAGAGAAAGGATAACGCGCTTTTTTATAAATGGCCGATAAACTGTGAGCTATCTTTATTTACTAAAGAATTATGCTGACACATACAGCCTACTGCTCTTAACCAGAGCGCTATTAAAAAAGAGCCGAGTGGTCATTGTCTTCTGTTTCATAGTAACATTATTACAAAACAACAAATCTGATAATAGCTATTGACAGCAATTCCATATGACTATATAATTTTCAGTATATTGAATATGATAATCATTATCATTTATAATCGGGTGTCTTGCATCCATACGCAATTCGATTATACATAGAACATAGCAATTGATAAGGGAGAGAGTCATCCTATGAAAAAGTTTTTCATTCCGTTAGTTCTGCTCCTTATTCTCCTTCTGAGTGCTTGCAGCGGCAACCAAACGAACAATGTAAATAGCTCGTCCTCTGAGCCTGCCTTGGCCGCACCGTCCAGGACCGCCTCAAAATCCGGCACATTTACCTACCAATCCGAGAATGGACCGGTTGAGGTTCCAAAAAATCCGCAGCGCGTCGTTGTACTGACCAGATTCTTAACGGGTAACGTCATGGCGCTTGGTGTGCCATTGGTTGGCGTAGACGATATGTCCAAGACTAACCCGAGGTTCGAAGAGAGACTAAAAGACGTTGAGGCGGTTACGGACGAAAGTATTGAGAAGATCATCGAGCTGGAGCCAGATCTTATTATCGGGCTTTCAAACATTAAAAACGTCGAAAAGTTTAAGCAAATCGCTCCTACAGTCACTTATACTTATGGAAAAGTTGATTACTTAACACAGCAACTGGAAATCGGTAAATTGTTAAACAAAGAAAAGGAAGCGCAAGCCTGGATCGACGATTTTAAAGCGAGAGTAAAAAAAGCCGGGGAAGAAATCAAGGCGAAGATTGGTACAGATACGACGGTCTCGGTCATCGAGACATTCAATAAACAGCTCTACGTCTATGGTAACAACTTTGGCCGCGGTACGGAAATTCTCTATCAGGAAATAGGGCTTCCTATGCCTGAGAAAGTCAGAAAAGCGACGCAAAAAGACGGCTATTTTGCCTTGTCGCCGGAAGTTTTGAAGGATTACCTTGGCGACTACGTCATTTTCAGCAAGAACGCGGATGAGGACAACTCGTTCCAGAATACTGAAACATACAAGAACATTCCCGCAGTCAAGAACAAACGTGTTTTCGAGGTCAACGCAAAGACGTTCTATTTTAACGATCCACTGAGCTTGGATTATCAACTGGAATTCTTCGTCCAAAGCTTTCTCGGCCAGTAAACGCTTATCTTTATCCTGAGATAAACTGTATCGTTTTAAGGCCGCAGACGATTCAAACAATAGTAATGATATGTCACGTAAACTGAATCGTTTTCATTCGTTGCGAAGGAACTTGTGCTCTAACAGTTCCTTCGCATATTTCATTAAGTGAAGGTGAGATTCCGATAAAGGATAAATGCGATCTATTCCTTTTTCCTATTTTAATATTGCAATGCCTTTAATAAACTTGAACTATTCCTACTTACTTGACGGTTGAAATAGGAGATTTGGAAAAAAGAAGAGGCGATCCGGTAGAAAGAAAGGCGAACGTGCGTTTTTCCGACCGCTCCCGTCCACCGCCCTTCCTTTTTTTCTTGCCTCCCACCACGCTACTTAGCCCCTTTATCTCTTTTTCAAAATATCGCTTAATTCCCGTATAAAAAATAGGATTAACCTGAATAAAAGAAAAAAACACACCAACCTCTTTATATCTCACTACGTTCATATAAAACATCGCGCCTCTATTGATGTGATGCAACGGGCAGGCAACTTTATATCCCACTACGTTCATATAAAACCCCCTAAAAACAAAACGGACGAAAACCTTCATCT
>NZ_KE952904.1:0-385 GCF_000466385.1 Aneurinibacillus aneurinilyticus ATCC 12856 | reverse complement strand
GGACGAAAACCTTCATCTATCAAGGATTTCATCGCTCAAAAACCTCATCAAAAATCGGCTTTTTGCAGTAAACCTGAAGTTCTATTTTTAGTATAGAAGAAAAAATGCCTCAAACCCTTGCTATATAAGGCCTCATGTCCAGTATACCCAAAAGTAGGTTTACTGCAAATCATGAACGTATTCCGTCACCAACACCAAATATGAAGAATGATATCTAAGTAATTTTTATTGTCTGCGAAGCTGTTCAATTTCTTCCTGTGTAAGCTCGGTTAATTCGGCTATGGTTTCGTTATCTAGTCCTTTTTGTATCATGCCTAAGGCAACTTTCATGATGCCTCTTTTCTCTCCTACTATTTCACCTTGCTTTTCAGCTCTTCTTAAAGCG
>NZ_KE952903.1:77301-118421 GCF_000466385.1 Aneurinibacillus aneurinilyticus ATCC 12856 | reverse complement strand
TGGAAGAAAAAGTCCAAACACTTGATATGGTTGAGATTTTAGAAAAATCTTTATAAAATACTCTTTTTCATTTGTAAGAACATTGATACAATGAAAGAGGAAAGAACTGTTAACCTGGCAGTTGTCACTGCCGGGCGTGTTTCAAGGTATAAACTGACTGAGCAATCGTTCAACTTGTACTGAAGAAGTAAGTCAAATAGATAAGGAGGCGCGAAAAGAATGAAAAAATCGGTTATTGTAAGCGCTGCCCGTACACCGTTCGGCAAGTTTGGAGGCAAGTTGTCTTCACTTACGGCAGTAGATCTGGGCGGGGTCGTAATCAAAGAGGCTGTGGAACGTGCCGGTATTTCTCCGGATATGGTGGAGGAAGTCATTATGGGAATGGTACTGCAGGGCGGTGCCAGGCAGATACCTTCGCGTCAGGCAGCCCGCAAAGCAGGGCTGCCGTGGGAGGTACAGACAGAAACTATTAACAAGGTATGCGCTTCCGGGCTTCGCAGCGTGACATTGGCCGATCAGATTATTCGTGCCGGTGACGCTGATGTTATCGTAGCTGGCGGGATGGAAAGCATGAGCAATGCACCGTATATTGTACCGAATGCACGCTGGGGCATGCGCATGGGCGATGGAAAGATTGTAGATTTAATGTTGCATGATGGATTAACGGATGCTTATGATGGCCAGCATATGGCGGTGCACGGCAGCAACGTGGCAGCCGAATATGAAATTTCGCGCGAAGCACAAGACAAGTGGGCTTTGCGGAGTCAACAACGTGCAGCGGAAGCCATAAAACAAGGGAAATTAAAAGACGAAATTGTTCCCGTATCCGTGCCACAACGCAAGGGAGAGCCGGTGCTGGTTGATACGGACGAAGCCCCGCGTGAAACAAGTATGGAACAGTTGCAAAAGCTGCCTCCTGTCTTTACGAAGGACGGTACGATTACAGCAGGCAATGCGCCGGGTGTAAATGACGGTGCAGGGGCTATGGTCGTCATGTCAGATGAAAAGGCAAAAGAATTGGGAGCAAAACCGCTGGCAACCATTCTGGGACATGCGGCAGTTGGACAGGAAGCGCCTTATATTGCCACTACGCCAGGCCTTGCTATAAACAAGCTGTTGAAAAAAACAGGCTATACGATTGACCAGATTGATTTATTTGAAGTGAATGAAGCATTTGCAGCAGTAACATTAACGAGTGAGAAGATTGCAGGTTGGGACCCGGAGAAGGTAAACGTCAATGGAGGCGCTATCGCATTCGGTCATCCGATTGGAGCCAGTGGCGCGCGCATCCTGATGACACTGATATATGAACTGCGTCGTCGCGGCGGAGGTCTTGGCATTGCGGCGATTTGCTCGGGAGCAGCACAGGGCGATGCTATTCTTGTGGAGGTTCCGGCAGCGGAATAACGCGCAGAAGAAGATAGAGACGACCTATTCTCCCATTATTTATATAGAAATCACCTGACATAGTAACAAAAGTTCAGGTGGTTGGAAGGAGGAGATTCGGAAAAAAGAAGAGGGTGGATGCGCCCCGGCAGAAGAAGGGCCAAGGTGCCTTTTTCCGACCGCCCACCGCCCTTCCTTTTTTTCTTACCTCCCACCACAAACATGTGTCGATTTATCAAATCAGATATATATCCAGGTTTTATTAAGAATAAAAGGAGTGGAGACGAATGGAAGTCAAAAAATTCATGGTAATCGGCGCAGGTCAGATGGGAAGCGGCATTGCGCAGGTGGCGGCACAGGCTGGACTTCATGTTGTGCTGCATGATGTGAAAGAAGAGTTCGTAAATCGGGGTCTTGGCGTTATTACTAAAAATCTGACGCGCGATGTGGAGAAAGGCCGCAAGTCCGAACAAGAAAAGCAGGCCATTCTTGAGCGCATCGTTGTGTCAACGGATATCAACAGCGCTAAAGACGTCGACTTTGTTGTAGAAGCGGTTGTCGAGAATATGGATGTGAAAACAGCCATTTTTAAGCAGCTTGATGATATTACACCGGCGCATACCATTCTCGCAAGCAATACATCCTCCCTTCCGATTACGGAAATTGCAGCGGTAACGAATCGTCCAGAGAAAGTGATTGGCATGCACTTTATGAATCCTGTTCCGGTTATGAAGCTTATCGAAGTGATTCGCGGTCTTGCAACATCGGATGAGACCTACCGCATCGTAGCGGATCTGTCCGAGAAGATGAGCAAAGTAGCGGTAGAAGTGAATGATTTCCCAGGCTTCGTATCCAACCGTGTATTGATGCCGATGATTAATGAAGCCATTTACTGTGTATATGAAGGTGTTGCTACACCTGAGTCGATTGATGAAGTAATGAAGCTTGGTATGAACCATCCGATGGGTCCACTGACATTGGCTGATTTCATCGGGCTTGATACATGCCTGTACATCATGGAAGTACTTCATGAAGGATTCGGTGATTCTAAATATCGCCCATGTCCATTGCTGCGCAAATATGTTAAAGCAGGATGGCTTGGCCGTAAATCCGGACGCGGATTCTACGTATACGAATAGAGATAAGGCAACAGAAGATGGGAGGAGAAACCATGCATTTACAATTTACAGAAGAACAAGAAATGATGCGCCGTATGGTACGGGATTTTGCCCGTGAGGAAATCGCACCCCAAGTAGAGAAGATGGAAGAGACGGATGAGTTTCCTATTGAGATTATTCGCAAGATGGGTGAATACGGATTGATGGGGATTCCCATCGAAGAGAAATTGGGCGGCGCGGAAGCGGACTTTATCTCGTATATTCTAGCTATTCACGAAATTTCTAAAGTGAGCCCGACCGTGGGGGTTATTCTCTCTGTGCATACATCAGTTGGCACAAATCCAATTGTATATTTTGGTAATGAAGAACAAAAGAAAAAATATGTACCAAAACTTGCTTCTGGGGAGTATATCGGAGCTTTTGCACTGACGGAACCGAATGCGGGGTCTGATGCGGCCAGCCTGCGTACTGCGGCGGTGAGAAAAGGTGACAAGTATATTTTGAACGGCTCCAAGGTTTTCATTACGAACGCGGGTGCAGCCGATACGTATATTACGTTTGCTGTCACTGATCCGTCAAAAGGTCCGAAAGGAATTTCAGCATTTATTGTGGAAAAGGATACACCAGGGTTTACTGTCGGCAAAAAGGAAAAGAAAATGGGGCTGCACGGTTCCAATACATCGGAATTGATTTTCGATAACGCGGAAGTGCCTGCGGAGAATTTGCTAGGTGAGGAAGGCATGGGCTTTACTATCGCAATGGCAAACCTGGATATTGGACGCATAGGTATTGCGGCGCAAGGTCTTGGCATTGCTGAAGGAGCATTCGAGCATGCATTAGCCTATGCTAAAGAACGTCATCAGTTTGGCAAGCCGATTGCAGCGCAGCAGGCTATTGCCTTTAAGCTGGCTGATATGGCGACTCAAATCGAAGCTTCTCGCTTGCTTGTATACCGTGCGGCGGCGCTTCGCGGTCAGGGCGTTACGTGTGGCATGGAAGCCTCCATGGCGAAGCGATTTGCGACCGACACCGCGATGAATGTGGCAACGGAAGCAGTCCAGGTATTCGGCGGCTACGGCTATACGCGGGAGTATCCGGTGGAGCGTTATTTCCGTGATGCTAAAGTAACTCAAATCTACGAAGGTACTAACCAGATTCAGCGTATTGTGATTTCTAAACACCTAATAAAGTAAAACTTTCATCAGTGGAGGATCTTTCTTTTCCGCTGATGGCTAGTTGCACTTATCGGGGACTTAGGGGCAGTTATCCCTCGTGCAGCGCAGATGAAGTCAGGACCTTGCTGCCCCTTAAACCGAGACAAACAAATAAATAAGGAGTGGAGAGAAATGGATTTCCAACTATCTGAAGAGCACAAAATGCTACGCCAAATGGTGCGTGAATTCGCGGAGAATGAGTTGGCTGACAAAGCCGGTGAGCGTGACGAAGAAGAACGCTTCGATATGGAAGTGTTTCATAAGCTAGCTGAATTGGGATTAACAGGTATTCCATGGGATGAGAAATATGGTGGTGCAGGCTTCGACTTTCTAAGCTACGTAATCGCGGTGGAAGAATTGTCCCGTGTTGATTCTTCGGTAGGGGTTACGCTATCTGCTCATACATCGCTTGCGAGCTGGCCGATTTACAAATTCGGTACAGAGGAGCAAAAGCAGAAGTTCCTTCGCCCGTTGGCGGAAGGGAAGAGTATGGGTGCATATTGCCTGACCGAGCCTGGCTCTGGATCTGATGCGGCAGGCATGAAGACGACTGCGAAAAAAGATGGTGATCATTATATTCTGAATGGAAGCAAAATTTTCATCACGAATGGCGGTCTGGCGGATATTTACATTGTATTTGCCGCAACTACGCCGGAGTTGAAACATAAAGGACAAACGGCATTTATCGTAACGAGTGATATGCCGGGCTTTAAAGTCGGTAAAAAGGAGAAGAAGCTTGGTATCCGTTCTTCTGCGACAACAGAAATTATTTTTGAAGATTGCCGTGTACCGGTAGAGAATATGCTGGGCACAGAAGGCCAGGGCTTTAAAATCGCTATGATGACGCTGGACGGTGGCCGCAATGGTATCGCTGCACAGGCGGTTGGAATTGCAGATGGAGCATTGACGCATGCGATTGCTTATGCAAAAGAACGCCATCAATTCGGCAAACCGATTGCTGCTCAACAGGCGATCGGGTTTAAACTGGCTGATATGGCAACTAAAGTGGAAGCGGCTCGTCTTCTGACTTATCAGGCGGCTGTGCTTGAAGACAGCGCTCTTCCATACGGCAAAGCTTCTGCTATGGCAAAGCTGTATGCAGGCGATATCGCGATGGAAGTAACGACTGATGCGGTACAGGTATTCGGTGGTTACGGCTATACGCGAGAATATCCGGTGGAACGCTTCATGCGGGACGCGAAAATCACACAGATTTATGAAGGGACGAATGAAATCCAACGTCTTGTCATCTCGAACTATTTGCTGAAAGACTAAGGATGTGAGCGTATTGCATGCATTGGTAGAACGAATTCTTAATGGAGATCGCCGGGCAGTTGCCCGTGCGATTTCTTATATAGAGGATAATCATCCAGAGAAGACGGAGATTCTGCAGGACCTTTTCCCTCATACGGGAGGAGCGTTTCTCCTCGGTATCACCGGCTCACCGGGTGCGGGAAAAAGCTCGTTTGTTGATAAGCTTATTGGGTATCTGCGTAAGCAGGGATTGACGATAGGGATTGTGGCGGTAGATCCGACCAGTCCGTTTACCGGAGGGGCCATTCTTGGAGACCGCATCCGTATGCAGGATCACTTTTTGGATGAGGGCGTATTTATCCGCAGTATGGGTACGCGCGGAAGTCTTGGCGGCCTGGCGCGAGCAACGAAAGAGGCGGTTCGCGTACTTGATGCATACGGAAAGGATATTGTAATTATTGAAACGGTAGGTGTCGGTCAATCGGAGCTTGACATTATGAATATTGCTGACTCGACAGCGGTTGTACTTAATCCCGGTGGAGGCGACACGGTACAGGCATTCAAGGCTGGTATCATGGAAATTGCTGACTTGTTTATTTTGAACAAAGCAGACCTGGCTGGTACAGACAAGCTGTTCCGCGAAGTGGAGCAGATGCTCGACCTGGTCAAGCATGATTCTCCATGGCGCCCTCCAGTGGTAAAAACTATCACGACACAAGGTATGGGAATTGATGAGGCATGGCAAGCGTTTCTAGACCATAAGTCGTATCTTCAGGAAAGCAAGGAATGGGAGAGACGTCGAGCTTCCCATCTGCGGGAAGAGGTATCTGAGATTGTGGAACATGCCGTGCACCAGCTCATTGTTAAGCGTTTGCGCAGCGAAGAATACAAAGACATGATGGAAGGCGTCTCTCGTCGTGACATTGATCCGTATGAAGTAGCGCACCAATTATTACAGCAATTGGTAAAAGAAAAATAGTATTCTGAAAAGAGTTGCGAATTCATTTTCTTCCTGCGTATAATAGAAGGAAGGAAGAAAAGGCGATGCGCCTTTTCTTTTTCCCTGCACTCTGAGCAATCGCTCAGTCGGCGTAAGGAAAGGAGCAAATTTAAGATGGAGCAACGTAAATCAATCCCCTCAATGGTAAAAGACCCAAAGCTGATCGAGAAGCGACGCGAGCAAATTATTGAAGCGGCGGTTGAGCTTTTTATCTCCAAGGGATTTCACAAAACAACTACCCGAGAGATTTCCCGTGCATCAGGATTCAGCATCGGTACGTTATATGAATATATCGAATCGAAAGAAGATGTTCTCTACCTTGTATGTGATGCGATCCACGCAGGCGTGGAAAAAGGTCTGCAGGAGGTACTTGTTAACGGTGTAAGTGGGGCCGTAATGTTAGAAGCAGCCATCGAAGGATTCCTGCGTGTAATGGATCAGATGCAGGATCGCGTACTTCTGATTTATCAGGAGATTAAGTCACTTCCTCGCGAAACGATGAGATATGTGCTGGCGAAGGAAGAAGAGATTACAGGCTTTTTTGAAGAAATATTGCATCGCGGCAGACGGGACGGCTCGCTGCAGATTGATGAGAATTCAGTTAAGCTGATGGCTCACAATATTGTGGTGCTTGGCGAGATGTGGACATTCCGTCGCTGGAGTTTACGCAAGAATTACACGTTGGATGAATTTACTAAAATGCAGACATCGTTGATTTTGCGTGAATTGACGGATAAGTAAAGAGTTGCCATAAACCGGATGAGAAGGAGAAAAGTCCTGCACCGGTTCGATTGCAGACATAAGATTGAGTGCGCAGGGGCTATTGCGCGACCTTGAGGGAGGAAAATAAAGATGGAAACGACAATTTATCGTCCGAAGCACAATGTTCGTTTTGTCACGGCAGCCAGCTTGTTTGATGGGCATGATGCCTCGATTAATATTATGCGTCGCATCTTACAGGCCTCAGGAGTAGAGGTTATTCACCTCGGTCATAACCGCTCCGTAGAGGAGATTGTAAATGCCGCTATTCAAGAAGATGCGCATGGTATTGCGATTAGCTCGTATCAGGGTGGCCACGTAGAGTATTTTAAATACATTGTCGATTTGCTAAAAGAGAAAAATGCCTCTCATATTAAAGTGTTCGGCGGTGGCGGCGGCGTTATTGTCCCTTCTGAGATTCGTGAGCTGCACGAATATGGTGTTGCGAAAATTTTCTCTCCAGATGACGGGCGTGTGCATGGCTTGCAGGGCATGATTAACTCCATGATTGAACAGACCGATTATCCGACTCCAAAAGAGGTTGAGAAGGAAATTAGCGAGCTTAAAAGTCGAAGTTGGAATGCGATCGGGCGCATGATTACACTGGCGGAAGAGAATGTAGAGAGGCAAGATCGGGAAGTAGCTGCTACGCTTGAAAAAGTGAATGCGATGGTGGAGACGGTTCCTGTGCTTGGTATCACCGGAACGGGCGGAGCTGGTAAAAGCTCGCTGACAGATGAACTGGTACGGCGTTTTCTGGAGCAATATCCAGAGAAGACAATGGCCATTCTATCGGTAGACCCTTCTAAGCAGAAAACGGGTGGAGCGCTTCTAGGTGACCGAATTCGTATGAATGCCATTAACTCACCTCGCGTATACATGCGTTCCCTGGCAACGCGGAAGTCTCATAGCGAGCTTAGCAAGGCCATTGGTGATGCGATTAATATTGTGAAAGCGGCAGGCTATGACTTCATTATTGTCGAGACATCCGGTATTGGGCAGGGCGATGCGCAAATTACGCAAGTGTGCGATATTGCCATGTACGTAATGACGAGCGAATTTGGTGCACCGACCCAGCTTGAGAAAATTGATATGATCGATTATGCCGACATTATTGCTATCAACAAATTCGAACGGCGCGGTTCAGAAGATGCGCTACGCGATGTAAAGAAGCAGTGGACGCGCAGTCGTGCTATTTTTGACATGAAGGATGAGGATATTCCGGTATATGGTACAATCGCCAGCCAATTCAACGATCCGGGCACAAATGTACTTTTTGTGAACCTGATGAGGGTTGTTAGTGAGAAAACAGGCACAGAATGGCCGACTACACTTAATATCTCCGGCAATACCAAATCTAAGAAGCAATATGTCATTCCGTCTGAGCGTATTCATTATCTGGCGGAAATCGTCAATACCGTACATCAATATAAGAAATTTACCGAACAACAGGTGCAAATCGCACGCAAGCTATTCCAGTTGAAAGGCACGAAGGAAGAATTATTAGCTCACACAGGGGAACTTGCATCTGATTTACAGCAAGAAATCGATAAGCTTATTTCTCACTATGAAGAGAAGCTGCATCCTGAAAGTAGAAAAATTCTGGATAATTGGAAGTCGTTGAAGGAAGCATACATGAAGGATGAGTTCATTACGAAAGTGCGCGATAAAGAAATTGTTACGAAGCTGTATACAACCTCCCTGTCTGGCACACGCATTCCAAAGGTAGCGCTGCCGAAATTCGAAGAATGGGGCGAGATTCTTCGCTGGGCTATGAGCGAGAATTTGCCAGGATATTTCCCTTACACCGCAGGCGTATTTCCATTTAAGCGTGATGGCGAAGATCCGAAGCGTCAGTTTGCGGGCGAGGGTACACCTGAGCGAACGAACCGTCGTTTCCACTACTTGTCTAAGGACGATGCAGCGAAGCGCTTAAGTACAGCGTTCGACAGTGTGACTTTATACGGGGAAGATCCTGATTATCGTCCGGATATTTATGGGAAAATTGGCACAAGTGGCGTTAGCATTTGTACGCTGGATGATATGAAAAAACTATATGATGGCTTTGACTTATGTCATCCATCAACATCTGTATCAATGACGATTAATGGACCTGCGCCAATTATTCTGGCAATGTACATGAACGCAGCCATTCAGCAGCAGATCGACAAGTTCAAGCAAGAGAACGGACGAGAACCGAATGCTGAAGAAGCGAAGCAAATTAAGGCCTATACGCTTAAAAGCGTACGTGGAACCGTACAGGCAGATATTCTGAAAGAAGATCAAGGACAGAATACATGCATCTTCTCGACAGAATTTGCTCTGAAGATGATGGGAGATATTCAGGAGTACTTCATCGAGAACCATGTTCGCAATTACTATTCGGTAAGTATTTCCGGTTATCATATCGCTGAAGCAGGTGCAAATCCGATTTCCCAGCTTGCCTTTACGCTGGCGAATGGCTTTACGTATGTTGAATATTATTTGAGCCGTGGTATGCACATTGATGACTTTGCACCAAACTTGTCATTCTTCTTTAGCAATGGTCTTGATCCGGAGTACACTGTGCTTGGGAGAGTTGCCCGTCGCATTTGGGCAACGGTTATGAAGAACAAGTATGGCGGTAATGAGCGCAGTCAGAAGCTCAAGTATCATATTCAGACGTCAGGTCGTTCCCTGCATGCGCAGGAGATGGATTTTAACGATATACGCACTACATTGCAGGCGCTGATGGCTATATATGATAATTGTAACTCGTTGCATACCAATGCGTATGATGAGGCCATTACGACGCCTACAGAGAATTCTGTGCGCCGTGCTATGGCAATCCAAATGATTATTACAAAAGAGCTCGGTTTGGCGAAAAATGAGAATTCGTTGCAAGGTTCTTTCATTATCGAAGAGTTGACTGAGTTAGTAGAAGAGGCCGTATTGGCTGAATTCCAGCGTATTAGTGACCGTGGCGGCGTGCTAGGTGCGATGGAGACACAATACCAGCGCAGTAAGATTCAAGAGGAGTCCCTCTATTACGAGACGCTGAAGCATAACGGCGAGCTTCCTATTATTGGTGTAAATACGTTCCTGAATCCGAATTCTTCCGAGGAGGACTACGAGATCGAGCTTGCTCGTGCTACGGAAGAAGAAAAGGTACAGCAAATTAACAACCTGCGCGATTTCCAAGAACGTCATAAGGATGTTGCCGATGCAGCGCTACGACGCCTAAAAGAAGTAGCGTGTTCTGGAGAGAATATCTTCGCTGAACTGATGGAGACAGTGAAAGTGGCCAGTCTCGGTCAAATTACAGGTGCGCTCTATGAAGTCGGTGGACAATATCGTCGAAATATGTAGGGTCGAATGACGAGACAATAGTAAACTCTTTTGTCCCGAACAGAAACTCTGTTGAGGAGAAAATAAAGGGCGAGGGCATTTTTCCCTCGCCTTCTTTATGATCGCGTTATTTGAAAAACGAATGAAGCACGAGTTTTCCTTGCATTTTAGGTCTGAAATTGTATAAAATAAGGAATGCTGAATAATAGGGATAGTATGTCCGGGATGCAAGAATTTGCATCTGGTTATTTGAAACCTGTAAAGAAGGGAAGTGCCGAGGTTGAGCAATGCTTTGAACCTGGAAGCAGAAGAAGTCAAAGAAATGGCGATGGTAGATATCGCTTATCAAATGTTGAATCAATCAAAAAAACCGGCCTATTACCGAGATTTGTATAAAGAAATAACAGCAATGAAGAACATGTCGGAATCCGAAGCGATGGACATGATAGCGCAAGTGTATACGGAAATTAATCTTGATGGCCGCTTTATATGCCTCGGTGAAAATCTGTGGGGATTGAAACGCTGGTACCTTGTCGAAACACAAGAGGAGTCTGCGGAAAGCGGTTTCCGGGGCAAATTCGCATTGGATGACGACGATGACTTCGAGGATGACGAAGAGCTTGAAGAAGAATATGATGAGATTGACAACGCTCATGTAGATGACGAGGATGAAGAAGAGATAGACGATGACTTCGCCGATGACGAGAAAGAAACGGATGAAGAATTCGATGAAGAACTGGACGATGAAGAATTAGAGAATGAAGATGAAGACGAAGACCTTGACATGTAATACAAGGGAAGATAAAATACTTTTTGGGCTTTAAAACTATATGATGTATCATTAACAAATAAAACAAAAGTGCCCCTCCGAAAATACTCGGTTGGGGATCTCTTTTGTTTTTTTCATTTTCTAGATTCATACAGCTACTTGTTTTGTGGAAAAGTATTGAATGGGCAAAGAAAGAGGGGTTTATTTGTATGGCAAAGTATATATTTGTAACTGGCGGTGTGGTATCTTCTCTGGGCAAAGGGATTACCGCTGCTTCTCTGGGACGTTTGTTGAAAAATCGTGGTCTGCAGGTAACGATTCAGAAGTTTGATCCGTATATCAACGTAGATCCAGGCACAATGAGCCCATACCAGCATGGAGAAGTATTCGTTACTCAAGATGGCGCGGAGACGGATCTTGACCTTGGCCACTATGAACGGTTCATCGACATTAACCTGAATTCCAACAGTAATGTAACGACTGGTAAAATCTACTCTTCCGTTATTACGAAAGAGCGCCGCGGTGATTACTTGGGCGGAACGGTACAGGTCATTCCACATATTACTAATGAAATCAAAGAGCGTGTTTTCCGTGCAGGACGTGAGACGAATGCTGATGTTGTTATTACAGAAATCGGCGGTACGGTAGGAGATATTGAGAGCCTTCCGTTTCTGGAAGCAATTCGTCAGATTAAGAGCGATGTCGGTCGTGACAACGTAATGTATATCCATTGTACACTTGTGCCATACTTGGCAGCTGCCGGCGAGATGAAGACGAAGCCGACTCAACACAGTGTGAAAGAGCTGCGTAGCTTGGGAATTCAGCCGAATGTAATTGTATGCCGCACAGAGCATCCGATGTCACAGGACATGAAAGATAAAATCGCGCTCTTCTGCGATATCGATCCGAAAGCGGTTATCGAAATGGTGGATGCCGAATCGCTGTATGAAGTTCCATTGACTCTGAAAGAGCAAGGAGCGGACGAATATGTGTGCAACCATTTGAACCTCACTTGCCCGGAAGCAGATATGACAGAATGGAAACAGATGCTCCATAAAATTAAGAACCTTTCCCACAAGACGACCATTGCTATCGTCGGTAAATACGTTGCGCTGCATGATGCATATATCAGCGTGGCAGAAGCATTGTACCATGCCGGTTATGCGAATGATGCGGACGTGAATATTGAGTGGGTGGATGCTGAGGAAGTGTACGAGCATAACGTTTCTGAGCTGCTGAGCCGTGTGGATGGTATTCTTGTACCAGGTGGTTTCGGAGATCGTGGTGTAGAGGGTAAAATCATCGCCGCTAAGTACGCACGTGAAAACAAAATTCCGTTCCTTGGCATTTGTTTGGGAATGCAGGTAGCGGTTATCGAATTTGCCCGTCACGTCGTCGGCATGAAGGATGCGAACAGTTCGGAAATTAATCCGTCTACCCAATATCCGGTTATTGACCTGCTTCCGGATCAAAAAGATATTGAAAATCTCGGCGGTACGATGCGCCTTGGCCTGTATCCTTGCAAAATGGAAAAAGGCACGGCAGCCCACACATCTTACGATGAAGATCTTGTATATGAGCGTCATCGCCATCGCTATGAGTTCAACAACCAGTACCGTGAAGCACTGAAAGATGCAGGGCTGAAGTTCAGCGGTACATCGCCGGACGGACGTCTGGTAGAAATCGTTGAGCTGCCGGATCACCCTTGGTTTGTGGCAAGCCAATTCCATCCAGAATTTGCCTCTCGTCCGAACCGCCCGCAGCCACTTTTCCGCGATTTTGTTGGTGCGGCGTTGAAGCTGAAAAAACAATAGTAAATAAAACCAAGGCGAGCGATTGCTCGTCTTTTTTTATGGAAAACGGACGAGCGAAGGCGTTCATGAGTTTTTCTTGTTGTATCATAGATAAAAAGCAGGAATTTTTTAGGATTTATCGAACTCTTGTATTATTGTAGAGTCAGCATACATATTTGTTGTGCATGAGAATGAGAGGGGGAGCAGCATGAAGGATAAGAAAGTATTGATAGTCGATGACCAATACGGGATTCGAGTTCTGCTGTTTGAGGTATTTGGAAAGGAAGGGTACCAGACGTTTCAAGCTGCCAATGGAAAGCAGGCATTAGAAATTGTCACGGGCGAGTCGCCTGACCTTGTCATTCTTGATATGAAAATTCCCGGCATGGACGGGCTTGAGATTTTGAAGGAAATTAAAAAAATCGCTCCAGAAACCAAGGTGATCATGATGACAGCGTATGGCGAATTGGATATGATTAAAGAGGCGACGGAACTCGGCGCTCTCACCCATTTCACTAAGCCGTTTGATATTGATGAACTACGAACGGCAGTAAATAAGCAACTCGCATGCTGATCTTTCATTGTGGTATAATAAGCAATGTTTGAGGGTATGCACAAAACAAGGAGGATCTTACATATGCCATTAGTTTCGATGACAGACATGTTAAATAAAGCCGTGGAAGGGAAATATGCCGTCGGTCAATTTAACTTGAACAATCTTGAGTTTACGCAAGCCATTCTGCAGGCGGCAGAAGAAGAGAAATCCCCTGTCATCCTTGGAGTAAGTGAAGGTGCAGCTCGTTATATGGGCGGTTTTAAACTGGTTGTAGCTATTGTACAAGCTTTAATGGAAGAATATAAAATTACTGTCCCGGTAGCGATTCATCTGGATCATGGCTCTTCCTTCGAGAAGTGCGTAGAAGCTATCCATGCCGGTTTTACCTCCGTTATGATCGATGGCTCTCATTATCCGCTCGAAGAGAACATTGCCCTAACCAAGCGTGTCGTAGACGTGGCACATGCGTTAGGGGTGTCAGTAGAGGCTGAACTGGGCCGTATTGGTGGTCAGGAAGATGATTTGATTGTACAAGATGCAGAAGCGGCGTATGCAATTCCGGCAGAATGTGATAAACTTGTGCGCGAGACAGGTGTGGATTGCTTCGCTCCGGCGCTTGGCTCTGTTCATGGCCCATATAAAGGCGAGCCGAATCTAGGCTTTGACAGAATGGAAGAAGTTATGAAGTTGACTGGAGTTCCGCTTGTTCTGCACGGTGGTACAGGCATTCCGACAAAAGATATCCAACGTGCAATTTCGCTTGGTACGGCGAAAATTAATGTGAATACGGAGAACCAAATCGCATCAGCTAAAACAGTTCGTGAAGTTCTCGATGCAAAACCAGATTTGTATGATCCACGTAAATATCTGGGACCTGCACGTGACACCATTAAAGAAACTGTTAAGGGCAAAATGCGCGAATTTGGAAGCAGCAACAAAGCGTAACACCATTTTGTCAGTGTGAAGACAGAAGGAGTGTATTATGAGATTTTTTATTGATACAGCAAATGTAAATGAGATTCGCGAAGTGAACGAGTGGGGCGTTTTGGCCGGAGTTACGACTAATCCTTCCCTTGTTGCGAAAGAAGGACGCGACTTTGTAGAGACATTAAAAGAAATCATTGATATCGTTGATGGACCGATTAGTGCTGAAGTTATCAGCCTGGAAGCCGAAGGCATGATTGAAGAGGGCGAGAAGCTTGCCTCTCTTTCCAAGAATATCGTGATTAAAGTGCCAATGACGGTAGAAGGCCTAAAAGCGGTCAAACATTTTACCAAGAAAAAAATCAAAACGAATGTGACGCTAGTATTCTCGGCGACACAAGCACTTTTGGCTGCGCGTGCAGGAGCGACTTACGTATCGCCCTTCCTTGGACGCCTCGATGATATCTCCCAAGACGGTTTGCAGTTAATTTCGGACATCTCTCAAATTTTTGATGCTCATGATATTGAAACTGAGATTATTTCGGCGAGTGTACGCCATCCACTGCACGTAGTAGAATGCGCGAAGATGGGAGCGGACATCGCGACCATTCCGTACAAGATTTTCAAGCAAATGGCACAGCATCCGTTAACGGATGCCGGCATCGAACGCTTTCTTGCGGATTGGGATCAAGCGCAGCAAAAATAATACCGGAAAGAAGCACCTTTTCAAAAAGTGATGTGAAAAGGTGCTTTTTCCCATTGAGTAAGGAGAATCGATCTGTGGAGAAATTGTTTATCGAGGGCGGACGGAAGCTGACAGGGCGAATTCAAATCAGCGGAGCGAAGAATAGTGCGGTGGCGCTCATTCCCGCTGCGATTCTCGCAGGCGCGGAGGTTGTTTTGGAGAATGTGCCGGATATCAGCGATGTTCATATCTATAGTGAGATTCTGCAGGATTTGGGGGCAGTGGTCGAGCAAGATAACGATATGATACGCATTGATTCGACTCGCATGGAAGCAAGGCCAATGCCTAACGGTAAAATCAAAGAGTTAAGGGCTTCTTATTATTTGATGGGCGCTATGTTAGGCCGTTTCGGCGAGGCGATTATCGGCATGCCCGGTGGCTGTAATCTCGGTCCGAGGCCGATTGACCAGCACGTTAAAGGATTTGAAGCACTCGGTGCTCGTATGTCTCATGAACACGGTTCTTTGCATATTCAGGCAAAAGAGCTTATCGGCAGCAAAGTGTATCTGGATGTCGTAAGTGTAGGAGCTACCATTAATATTATGCTGGCAGCGTGCCGGGCCAAAGGCAAAACGATTATTGAAAATGCAGCGAAAGAACCGGAGATTATCGATGTCGCTACATTGCTGAATGCAATGGGGGCAAGTATTAAAGGTGCCGGAACCGATGTAATCAGAATTGAGGGAGTCGAGAAGCTGAGCGGATGCCGGCATTCTATTATTCCCGACCGAATCGAAGCAGGTACGTATATGATTGCCGCTGCGGCTACGGGTGGCGATGTAGTGATTGATAATATTATTCCCCGTCATATGGAATCTCTTACAGCTAAGCTGAGAGAGATGAATATCCGGGTGGAAGAAGAGGACGATGCCGTTCACGTTATTGGATGTGACACATATGAAGCAATCGATATAAAAACGCTTCCTTACCCCGGATTTCCCACTGATCTTCAACAACCCATCACTTCCTTGTTAACCGCCGCAAATGGTACCAGTATTGTAACAGATAATATTTATCATGCCCGGTTTAAACATGCTGAACATCTGTTGAACATGGGAGCCAAAATTAAAGTGGAAGGCCGCTCAGCTGTTATTGAGGGCAAGACATCACTTGTAGGTGGTAAAGTCATGGCAACGGATTTAAGGGCGGGAGCGGCGCTCGTTATAGCCGGATTAATGGCCAATGGTATAACGGAAATTACTGGTGTACACCATATTGATCGCGGATATGCCGAATTGGAAGAAAAGCTGAAGAGTCTTGGTGCTGTGATGTGGCGTGAAAAATCAATCCAGAGAGCTTACTAACAAAACAGGAGATGACAGGAAATGGAACGCAGTTTAACACTTGAATTAGTACGTGTAACAGAAGCGGCGGCGCTCGCGTCTGCCCGATGGATGGGACGCGGCAAGAAAGAGGATGCGGATGATGCCGCTACGACTGCAATGCGCGCCGTATTCGATACGGTACCGATGCAGGGGACCGTCGTAATCGGCGAAGGTGAAATGGATGAAGCGCCGATGCTGTATATCGGAGAGAAGCTAGGTCAGGGCATTGGGCCAGAAGTGGATGTAGCAGTTGATCCGCTTGAAGGAACAAACATCGTGGCTAAAGGAACATGGAATGCACTTACGGTATTGGCGGTAGCGGACCGCGGGAATCTGCTGCATGCGCCTGATATGTATATGGACAAGCTGGCTGTAGGTCCGGAAGCAGCCGGTAAAGTAGACATTACTGCACCAATTATTGATAATTTAAAAGCGGTGGCACAGGCAAAAGGTAAGGATATTAGCGACCTTGTGGCATGTGTTATGGACCGTGAACGCCACGCCAGCATTATTGAACAAATCCGTGAAGCGGGCGCTCGTATTAAGCTTATCTCTGACGGTGATGTCGCAGGTGCTATTAATACGGCGTTTGAACATACAGGTGTGGATATTTTGTTCGGTGTCGGCGGCGCCCCAGAAGGGGTTATCGCAGCAGTTGCATTAAAATGTCTTGGAGGCGAATTGCAGGGACGCCTTGTTCCTCACAATGAAGCAGAGTTCGAGCGTTGCAAGAAAATGGGTCTTGCTGATCCTCGTCAAGTGTTGCTGATGAACGACCTTGTTAGAGGTGATGATTGTATTTTTGCGGCTACCGGTGTAACTGAAGGTGAGTTGTTGAAAGGCGTACGCTTCGAAGGTACAAGTGCATTCACACAATCTGTTGTTATGCGTGCCAAGTCCGGTACGGTTCGCTTTATTGATGGACAGCACCGTCTTGAGCGTAAACCGCAATTTGTTATGAAGGATTAGTCTGACAATAAACCGGATAGACTGTTCATGATATGCATAAATAGACTTTGAAACACTGACTTTGTTCAAATATCGGGGTAAGAAAGGAATAAGAGGTTGGGAGAAAATGATCTGCATAGCTCTAATTTCCAGCTTCTTTACCTTTTGTGCCCGAACCATGGATGATAGGGGAAGTGTTATGTACCATTTAATAAGAAAAGTGTGGTGTTTGAACGTTATATGGAAATGAATCTAGCACAATTAGAAGAGAAGAAATTAACGGAACTTTATAAGCTGGCGAAAGAATATCAAATTCCTTACTATGGCACATTCAAGAAGCGAGAGCTGATCTTCGCGATTCTGCAGGCGCAGGCGGAGAAGCAGGGCCATATGTTTATGGAAGGGGTGCTTGATACGCATCCGGATGGGTTCGGTTTTCTCCGGCCGATTAATTATTTGCCAAGTGCGGAAGATATTTATATTTCCGCTTCGCAAATTCGACGTTTTGACTTACGAACCGGTGATAAGGTATCCGGTAAGGTACGACCGCCGAAAGAGAATGAGAGATACTTTGGTTTATTGCATGTTGATGCAGTTAATGGTGAACCGCCTGAGAGCTCGCCGGAACGCTTGCATTTTCCGGCGCTTACACCTCTCTATCCCCAGAAGAAGATGGTGCTTGAGACATCACCTACCAGAATTTCTTCCCGTATTATTGATTTAATAGCGCCTGTCGGGTTTGGACAGCGCGGTCTTATTGTCGCTCCTCCGAAAGCTGGTAAAACGATATTGCTTAAAGAGATTGCCAACAGTATCGCGACCAATCATCCTGACGTTGAGCTAATTGTTCTATTGATTGATGAAAGACCGGAAGAAGTAACCGATATGCAACGTTCTGTTAAAGGCGAAGTAGTAAGCTCCACGTTTGACGAATTGCCTGAAAATCATATTAAAGTAGCTGAGTTGGTGCTTGAACGTGCATTGCGCCTTGTAGAACATAAAAAAGATGTCGTAATTCTGCTTGATAGTATTACCCGTCTGGCTCGCGCATACAACGTTACCATACCAACGAGCGGACGTACGTTGTCCGGAGGGATTGATCCTGCGGCGTTTCATCGTCCGAAGCGTTTCTTTGGTGCGGCGCGTAATGTCGAGGAAGGGGGTAGCTTAACCATTCTGGCTACTGCACTTGTGGAAACTGGATCACGTATGGATGATGTGATTTACGAAGAATTCAAGGGTACGGGAAATATGGAACTTCATCTGGACCGCAAATTGGCGGAACGTCGCGTCTACCCTGCCATTGATATTCGTCGTTCCGGTACGCGCCGCGAAGAGCTGCTGTTTACGAAAGAAGAATTATCCAAAATCTGGACCCTGCGCAAGTCTATCCACGACAGCAACGAATTCACCGAAGCGTTTATCAAGAAAATCGCCGAGGCGAAGACCAATCAGGAGTTCCTCGATTCTCTAGATCTTGAATCTACCAGAAATTCGTCAACGAAACCTGCTCATAAGAGATAAAGCATACCTTTGAAAAACAGGGGAAGATTCCGGCCTACTTGTTTTTCCTGGTCGGGTTTTCCCTGTTTTTATTATATTTTTCCTTCTCCTCTCATATGGATGATAGAAAAAAGGAGAAGGCGACATGAACGAGCTTCAAGCTATCATTCTGGGAATTATACAAGGATTGACCGAATTTCTTCCTATCAGTAGCACGGGGCACCTCTATTTGGCCCGCCATCTTTTCGGATTGGACGAGGCCGGATTGTTTTTGGATACGATGCTGCATATCGGCACCTTGTTTGCGGTGCTGGCCGTATACGGTGATGATGTGCTGAAACTAGTGCAGAAGCCATTTAGTCGGTTGACGGGACTGCTTGTGATAGGAACCGTACCTGCAGTTGCGGTTGGGTTGTTGCTTGAGGATTTCTTCGAGGAAATTTCCAGGACAGGCGTAACGGTAGGGTATGAATTTTTGCTGACGGGTGCTGTACTCTGGATGGCCGATCGCTGGAAAAATAGAGGTGGTAAATCCCTGGAAGCAATGTCCTATGGTGATGCATTGTTTATCGGTTGTTTTCAGGCGGCTGCCATCATGCCTGCTCTTTCCCGTTCTGGTCTGACGATCGCTGCTTCGCTGTTTCGACGCATCAATCGGGAAGAAGCTGCTCGGTTTTCCTTTTTACTATCGCTTCCGGCTATTGGCGGAGGCGTCATTCTTCAAGGAGCCAAGCTGTTTACAGGAGAACATAGGGAGATGATCGGTTTATTTCCTCTCTTGCTCGGTTCGTTTTTTTCCGCTATTTTCGGCTATTTTGCTGTTCGCTGGATGATCGGTATTTTAAAGAGAAAATCTTTAAAAGGGTTTGCCGTTTATGTCTGGATATTGGGAGTATTTATCCTTGCTGCACAGGCTTTAGGCATCTTTTAACAGGAAGAGCCCTGAAGCTGCCTGAAGGCTGCTCCGGGGCTCTTCCTGTGTTTATTTTAAGGGGATATGAATGTCAAGCGGAATCTCATCTGCATAACGGCGTACGTTGAGCGTATATGTGTCTTGCTTGGGAGCTACCACCGTCAACTCGAATTGACCAGGGATTTCCTTATAAGGATTAAGGGTGTATTTTGGAGTGATACAACCGTCATTGTTAAATATATGCTTTTTTCCTTTTATCTCATTTTTCCATTCCTTATTTTCTTCCATCTGTTGCCGAACTTCAGGCGGCCACTCGAATGTGATTCCTGCAGATGTGTTGCTTAGGGAATGAGCCGGCTTTTTTACATCGAAAATCCAGCTTCCATCCTGACGCTTGGCACTAGTGAGTGTATACGTCTTTCCATAAGTTCTAATGGTTTGTGGAAAATGTACTGTAGATATTTTTACAGTTTCCGAAGCCTTCGTCTCAGTAAGCCAGACTTTCTTCAGGTGCAAGGTCAGCTGCTTTGGTTGCTTATCAAAGTAAACTGAAGGTATAAAATCCAAGGAAACAGTACCTGATGACGAATCATAAAGACCACTTTGGTACGGAAAGCTGTCCCGATTGAGTACATATTTTTTTCCCTGCTCATCAGTAAGATATGGCCAATCTTCTTCCAGACCACGGCGAAAATCGATTTGGTAACTAGGCTTTAGCTTGATATCAAGATTGACTTTTATCCTAGTTGGATCGATAGAAAAGCTTTTAACAGCTGCATATTCAATAGCCGGATCTTTTTGTTGGAGCCCCAAATCGGCATCAACAGTCGTTTCTTCCCCTGCTTTTAACCTGGTTTGATCAAAAGGAACTGTCATGATAAACGATTCATATATACCGCCGATTCGAAATGTAAGCTTAGTTGGCTTTTTAATTAGAAACTCTTCTAACTGTTTTTGTGGAAGCCCAAACCTATATTGTGTAATCTGGACTTCTTCTGTATCTGAAATTTTTTTTGGCTTTTCTGCATCACCAGAACCTGTCGCGTCCGGAAAGTCGGCCGGGTCAGCGCCGAATTTTTGTGTTGCTCCTTTAGGGCCCTGTACGGCAAGTGTGAAGCGGAGTCGATCATCTTCTAGGTATATGTTGTCGATGGTGAAAATCCTGCCTTCTTTGTTCATGCTAACCGGGTGTATAGGAGTATAGCCATGCTCTTTTGCATTTTGAATACCGATATTTTTAGCCGTTTGTTGCAGCCATTCTACAGGAGTTGTCAGGCCGGGAATATTTTTAGTATAAGCTGCAAAAGAAGGGGAATACAGCACTGAGCCGATAAAAATGACCAAGCCTGCTGCACATCCACCTGCTATTCTCCGTAAAATCATTCGTTTTCGCGGTATGGTCGATTTTCTTTCAACATTGGGTTGGGAGCTTCCAGACTTGTGAATTTGCTGCTGGTCATATAAATCGGGAACCTGATCGACAAAGTCAAGCAAAGACTGAGGTACGGCAATGCTTTGAAACGCTTGTTCTACGTTCGCTGTAATTTGTTTGTCCTGACGATTCACTGGCATTCCCCCACTTTCTGTTTGGCTGTCTCAATTGGGACAAGCTTGCTTAGTGTAATTCGCGCCTGATGTAATCTTGACTTCACTGTGCCTTCTTTAATATTTAGGAGATTGGCGATTTCCCCGATTTTCATTTCTTGGTAGTAATACATGACAATGACGGTCCGTTGATTGATATTTAAGCGCATGATTGCTGTCATTAATTCGTTTCGCTGTTCTTTTTGGAGCACGTCGGTTATGGGAGAGGCTGTATCATCCCGTACTTCTAGAAGCTCATTTTCTTCGGTTGTATGCTGCTGTCGATGCTTTTGACGGGCAATGTCCAGCGCCCGACGAGCTACGATGTGGGTAAGCCACCCTCCGAACCTGCGAATGTCTCGACCTTCCATGATCGCCTTGTATGCTTCAAATAAAGCGTTTTGTACCGCGTCCTCCGCAAAATGCTGTGCCCCTAGGATAGCGAGAGCCGTACTGTATGCCCGCTGGAGATGAGGGCGTACAAGTAGGCTGAAAGCGTTCTTATCCCCGCTTTGGCATCGTTTGATGAGTTGTTGCTCGGTATCCATTGTCAACCGCCTTTCATTTTCGTCGCTCTATTATATAGTCGAACGATACAGGAGGATGGTTCGGTCGCATTCAAAAAAAGCGGGACGAAGATATTTTTCGTCCCGTTGCTGTTATCCAATAATAATTTTGCCTTCGGAGTAGCGGAAATGTTTTTTCCTGCGATCCCAGCTTAAGGCAAACGCCACGGTGAGTGGTCCGACACGCCCCGCGAACATGACGAGCGAAAGCAGGATTTTACCGAATGTAGTTAAATGCGGTGTTAGCCCCATCGACATCCCGACCGTACCGAATGCCGAAGTAGTTTCGAATAGAATGGTTAGAAAATCGCCACTCTCCGTAATGCAGAGAACCATGGTCACCCCGAGCACCAGGAATACTGCAGCCATCGTAATCGTCAACGCTTTATACACTTTTTCTGATTCGATGCGTTGTTTAAAAAATACAACGTCTCCTTCACCGCGAATCATCGACCATACTGCCCCAAGCAGCGTAACGAATGTGGTGGTCTTGATCCCGCCGCCAGTCGAACCGGGTGAAGCGCCGATGAACATAAGAATAATGATAAGAAATAGGGAAGACTGGTGCATATCCCCGACTGGAAGTGAGTTCATACCTTCTGTACGAGCTACTACCGACTGGAAGAATGCGCTTAAAATTTTTCCGTCCCAACCGAGTGGCGCCATTGTTTTTGGATTGTTGAATTCGATGGCCAGAATAACCAGGGCGCCAAAAAAAATGAGAAACGCTGAGGAAGAAAGCACCACTTTCGTATGCAGAGAAAGCTTCCGCCGCCTTTGAAACTGCATCAGTTCGGCGATAACGATAAATCCGATACCCCCGGCGATAACGAGAAGCATCAGCGCAATATTAACGATCGGATCGCTTACGTAGCCCGTCATACTTTTGAATCCGCCTATGACATCGAACCCGGCGTTGTTGAAGCTGGAGATAGAATGAAAAATACCCATATACATAGCGTGCTGCCAATTCGTGTCGAATGACCACCGGATAGTAAGAATAATTGCGCCTATGGCCTCGAACAGAAGTGTAAACAGAAGCACATTTTTTACCAGGCGAACCATGCCTTCAAGGCTAATCTGGTTCATCGATTCCTGAATGAGCAGACGCTGGCGAAGTGAAATCTTTCGCCCAAGCAGGATGGTAAACAGAGTGGCGACGGTCATAAAACCTAAGCCGCCGATTTGAATCATACTTAGAATCGTAAGCTGTCCGAATGTTGTAAAGGCTGTACCTGTGTCAACAACGACAAGCCCGGTTACACAGGTGGCGGATGTGGCCGTAAATAATGCATCCACAAACGGTAGACCATTCCCGTCTGCCGTCGCGATCGGTAATGTTAGTAGAAAGGTTCCCAGAAGAATAATCAGGCCAAAACCTATGACAAGCAATTGAGGTGGATTAATTTTTTCGAATGACAGTAGGGGCTTCTTTCTGCGTGATTGTGGTATTTCCATGCTTGCTCATCTCCATGAATCAAAATTGGATGTATCTTTCCATAAAAATTCTTGGGTTGATGATAATATTATAGAGAAATCTGGAAAGAGTACAATCTTTGACTTTTATCTTGCCTGTGAATTATAATAATTCGGATATAATGATAGATATACGCTTGTGAACGAAGAAAATAAGGAGCTTTGATATATGTATCTTGTTTATGCAGACCAACAGGGCCAGGTATATGACCATCCGGAACTGTTCGGGCTGGGCCGGAGTGGGGAATCGCTAATAGAAATCCTGGAAGAAGAGCTGATTCCTTTGCCGGAAGGCGCCACGCTGGTTAGTCTTCCGCATTGTCACCCCGTCGGAATGGACCCTGATACAGGCGAGATGACGCGGTTGAGTGAATTCCAGGCAGTCGGTGCCCTGATGCCCCAAGGATTCACCCGTCTTATGTTGCCCGGATATGTGAAATCACACAAAGAAGAAAAACTGCCGCTTTTTGGATATACGGCTGTTGTTTGGCACAATGGCGGTTTTTTTGTAGCTGCGGAACAGTCCGATGATACGCATAAATGGAATCCGCTGAACTTCCCGGAGCAGGAGAAGGAACATCTTGTTAAGAAGGTATTGGAAAAATACCCAGAAAACCGGGTGTTTAATCATCTTGGCAATTGTACTCTCGGTTACGGTTGTTTGACAGCATCAAATACATTCTTTAATCGCTGGGAAGCGGGATTGCCGGTCTCTTACTCCTGTAATGCCGGATGTTACGGATGTATCTCCGAACAGCCGGATGACAGCGGCTTCCCTGCCCCACAGACGCGGATGAACTTCAAGCCAACGGTAGAAGAGCTTACGGAAGTGATGCTGCACCATTTGAAGACGCCGGAATCGATTATCAGCTTCGGTCAGGGCTGTGAAGGCGAGCCGTCCACTCAGGCGGCGATTATTACGCAGGCTATGCGCCGCGTTCGGGAACAGACAAGAACCGGTTTCATTAACATTAATACAAACGCAGGTTTAACCGATCATATTAAAGCGATTGTTGATGCGGGTCTTGACTTGATGCGTATCAGTACGATCAGTGCAATTGATGAGCATTACAATGCTTATTATCGACCACGTGCCTATACGCTGGAAAATGTAGCGAAATCAGCTGCCTATGCCAGTAGCAAAGGTGTGTATACATCCATTAATTACCTTGTCTTCCCTGGAGTGTTTGATCGTGAAGAAGAGATGGAAGCTATGATAGCGTTCATTCGTCAAAATGGTATCCGATTGATTCAGATGCGTAATCTGAATATCGATCCGGAGAGCTATTTGGCGATGATTCCACCGGCAAAAGGCGAGGTATTCGGCATGAAACAGGCGCTTGAGATTTATCGTCAGGAATTGCCTGATGTCATTATCGGTTCCTATACGCATGTGCCGCCGACCGAGTTTCAGGAACTGCGCAGACAAACGCTGACTGTATAAAGTAAAACTTCCACTAGCAGGGACTTACTGGCCGTTGGATGCGGATAAATTTTTCCTGAACGGTATTTGCAAAGAGCAGATGTGCGTGCTATAATCCTTTTATGTGTGTTTGAGTGTAACTCTGTTTCGTAAAGATTCAGGGCAGAAAGAGGTGAATGAAATGAGACCGGATATCCATCCTGACTACAAAGTAACTAAAGTTACTTGCGCTTGCGGTAACGAATTTGAAACCGGCTCAGTGAAAGAAAACCTGCGCGTGGAGATTTGCTCCGAATGCCATCCTTTCTTCACTGGTAAACAAAAATTTGTTGATGCTGGCGGACGTGTAGATCGTTTCAAAAAGAAATACAACATGAAGTAATAGTACGCAATCAGAACAGACAGGCAGTTTGCCTGTCTGTTTTTTAATGTATACATATATGATGCACCTATTTTCCCTTTTCTACGGCCTCCTTTCAGGATAAGATAAATGGGTTGGAAGGAGAATAATGATGGCACAGTTATATTTTCGTTACGGAACGATGAACAGCGGCAAATCGGTGGAAATCCTCAAGGTGGCTCATAATTATGAAGAGCAGGGAAAGAGGGTTATGATCTTCACATCGATGCTTGATAATCGGTACGGGCAAGGATACGTTGCTTCTCGTATCGGGCTGAAGCGCGAAGCGATTGTAGTGGATGAAAGCACGAATATTAGAAAAGCTGTTGAGATGAATCAGGAAGGTATGCCGAATTGTGTGCTGGTTGATGAAGGTCAATTTTTGCGTCGGCACCATATTATACAGCTTACAGAAATTGTGGATGACTTAGGCGTTCCTGTTATTGTATACGGATTGAAGAACGATTTTTCCAACCGGTTATTCGAAGGCAGTGAAATGTTATTGCTGTATGCTGATAAATTGGAAGAAATTAAAACGATCTGCTGGTTCTGTGACAGAAAAGCGACGATGGTATTGCGCGTAAAAGATGGCAAGCCTGTGTATGAAGGTGAACAAATCCAAATTGGGGGTAACGATAGCTACATACCGGTATGCCGCAAATGCTACAAGCATCCCCGAAGCGAAAACGGAAAGATTTCGCTTCTATAGCATAGACGAATAAGCCCACCTCCTCTTAGCAAACACTACACCTGAGGAGGTGGGCCTTTATTATGAATAAAAAAATAATGTATGTGGCTTTGTTGAGCATTGCGCTATTGCTTATAGCAGGCTGTAACCCAAATGCAAATAGCCAGAGAACAACGCCTCAGCAAAAAGGTGCACAGGCTAATGAATATAACGGTACTACACCTGAGCGAAAGACCCGTGTGCTGGTCGGAAGTGATCTGAACCCAAACCTTGTGACCGGACGCAATGACGTGCGGGATATACAGGCTGAAGCCGATAGTATGGCTAATGTGGCAGTGCAGGTGCCAAAAGTCAAACGCGCAAGTGTAGTGATTAACGGAGCACAAGCCTATGTCGGACTTACGCTCACCGATACGGTACGCAGCCGTCAGGAAGCCACTGCTATTAGAGAAAAGGTGCGCCAGCGCGTTCAAGAAAAAATGCCGCGTTACCATGTGCGGGTTAGTTCTGACACTGGCATCTTCAGCCGAATTCAGGATATCGGTGATGGTATTCGCAGCGGTACGCCAATTAACAACTATCGTATTCATATGAATGAGCTAAATAACCGCATGAATCGTTAAAGATGGAATACAAGAAAGATATTGCCTGACTGCGTGAAGATTATGATTATTCCCTAAGGATGTTGATAGCAACCACAACGTATCTCGTTGTGGTTAGCTTTACTTTATTTTCTTTTTGATAACGAAGAAACCAATTCTAGCTACGATGGTTAATACACCGCATGCTACTATTTAGAAAATTTCATAATAGCAGAGTTTTGTCAGGGAAATATGAGAGAAGCTGCTCTAATCACACCTGTTGATTATCCATCTATGGATACCAAGGGTGTTGCTTATACGAAAATCTTTTCATACGTATTTTTAAAACAGAAGTATACAGCTTTGACTTATATTAAGCTATCCTCTATAATTATACTGTTATGCTATGGAATTTTAAAATGAGGTGAAGAACCGTGCTACAGCGATTAGAGTCGGTTGTTGAGCGGTATGATCGATTGACGCAGCTGCTGTGCGACCCACAGGTGATGAATGACCCGGTCAAGCTGCGTGAATATTCCAAAGAACAATCCGATATAGAAGAGACGGTACAAGCGTATCGCGAATATAAAGAGACTACCGAGCAATTGCAGGATGCCAAGGAAATGCTCGAAGAGAAGCTCGATGATGAAATGCGTGAAATGGTCAAAATGGAACTTGGCGAACTGGAAGAAAAGAAAGCAGAACTGGAGGAGCGCATCCGCGTTCTTTTGCTGCCGAAAGATCCAAACGATGATAAGAACGTTATTATCGAGATTCGGGGTGCAGCTGGTGGAGATGAAGCGGCTTTGTTCGCTTCTGATCTGTTTGAGATGTATACCCGCTATGCGGCAAAGCATAAGTTTAAGGTTGAAGTATTAGAGGCAGCTCCGACAGATATCGGAGGCTACAAGGAAATTATCTTCTCCATTAATGGGAAGGGTGCTTACAGCCGCCTCAAATTCGAGAGTGGCGCACATCGGGTGCAACGCGTTCCTAGTACGGAATCCGGAGGTCGTATCCATACATCTACGGCTACGGTGGCCGTTCTTCCAGAAGCGGAAGAAGTGGAAGTCGAGGTCAATGAGAATGATATCCGCGTAGATTTATTCTGCTCCAGCGGCGCAGGCGGACAGAGTGTTAATACTACGAAATCTGCTGTACGTTTAACACACGTACCGACCGGTATCGTGGTAACGTGTCAGGATGAGAAGTCCCAGCATAAGAATAAAGACAAAGCGATGCGCGTGCTGCGTGCCCGTCTGTATGATAAATATCAGCAGGAGGCGCATGCGGAATACGCCGATGCCCGCCGTTCAGCGGTAGGTACGGGCGATCGAAGCGAGCGTATTCGCACATATAATTTCCCGCAGAGTCGTGTTACGGATCACCGAATTGGATTGACATTACACAAGCTTGATCAAGTGCTGAACGGGGAAATGGACGAAATCGTCAACGCGCTTGTGCTGCATGAGCAGGCGGAACTGATGCGCAATGCTGAAGGTGCGTAAGCGATGAGCGCGATTACCGTACGGGAAGCCTTGCAGAAGGCTTCCCGTTTTTTACGTGAGAATAATATTGAAGATGCTACATTTCTTGCAGAGTATGCGATTCGCCATGCCCTTGGATGGGACAGAACCTGTTTTATTTCTCGTATGTCTCATTTGTTAACGGCAGAAGAATGGGATGCAATCGAAGCGATTATCCGTCGCCGTGCTGCGGGAGAGCCAATGCAGTATATCGTAGGCAGCCAGGAGTTTTATGGATTGGAATTTAAGGTGAACCCATCGGTATTGATTCCGCGACCGGAAACGGAGCTGCTTGTTGAAGAGATAGTAAAACGTGCGAGGGAGCTATGGTCGGAAGACGCCAAGCTTTCAGTTGTAGACATTGGAACAGGCAGTGGAGCTATTGCGGTGACGCTGGCGGTTATTGGCGGCAGAAGCTGGAAGGTGACTGCGACAGATATCGCCGAAGAATCATTGGCTACAGCCTGTTTGAATGCGGAACGGCACGGTGTAAAGCATAAGCTTTCGTTCGTTCAGGGGGATCTGCTGGAACCGTTGCTTCAGCAAGAGCATACGGTTGACATTCTTGCTTCTAATCCACCGTATATCCCGTCATTTGATGTTGCACAGCTGGATATGCAGGTAAAAGATCATGAGCCGCTTCGTGCGCTGGATGGCGGAGAGGATGGTCTGGACTTTTATCGCCAGATGATACAGGGCCTGTCCTGTATATTAAAGGAGAGGGCTTTGCTTGGCTGGGAGGTCGGCATTCATCAGGCTGAAATTGTTCGTGGATGGCTGGAAGACACGGGCTTGTTCTCCGAGGTGTACATTGTACGGGATTTGGCAGGTATTGGCCGTCATGTTATCGCCGTCCGGGTATAAAGAATCAATTCTAGCAATCTCTTATTCTTCAAAAATAGCAGGTTTATTCCCCTATTTCCTTGTCCATACTATGAACAGGGAGCGGAAAGGGGAAGTGAAGCATGAAAAAATATTATCTGCTATTTTTTACATTATTTCTTTTAGTAATGAGCTGGGAAAGCCAAAAAGAAGCATTGGCTGTGTTTACTTCCAATCTGGTGCCTGAGCAGTCGATTCGCCTGCGTATACTTGCTAACAGCGATAGTCCCGAGGATCAACAGCTAAAACGTCAGGTGCGGGATCGTGTAATCGAGTCGGTGCAGACATGGGCTGGTGAGGCAGAATCTCTCCAAAAAGCCCGGACTGTTATCAGTAACCATTTGCCGGAGCTGCAACAACTTGTACAGGAAACAATTAAAGAAAAGGGCTACACGTATGCTTCGCATGTGGAGCTTGCGCAGACAGATTTTCCGACGAAAATGTACGGGACTCAGGTATTCCCGGCCGGACAGTATGAAGCTGTTCGTATTACTATCGGGAATGCGGAAGGCAAGAACTGGTGGTGCGTATTGTTTCCGCCGCTCTGCTTTGTAGATATTGCCAGCGGAGATACGGCAGCACATGACAAACAGAAGAACACAAGCCAGAAATCGAAAGATAATAATGAGATTCAAGTCCGGTTCTTTTTGGTGGAGTTGTTCCATAAATTATTCACGTAGACACGGAGCTCTGTCAGAATGACAGGGTTTCTTCTTTTTTCTTATATAAAGTTGGATGTATCAGATCTTTGGGAGCAATTTATCCCCGCTTAAACCTACTCAAATTCTCCAAGTTTTGAAGTAGGGGGATTACTGCCTGTTAAGGCGGGATAAAGTGTGTATATAGTTTTGCAGAAAGCATTCATGCGGGGAGTTGGAAATATGGAAAATAATAAAATCGGCCGTGAAGTCGGAGAAACAAGTAGCGATAGGGCAGGAACGTCAGGTATACCGGAGACAGCTGGCACGGATGGAGATGTAGAAAAGAGAGTGGAGAGAGCCGAGGAGGACGGATCAGAAACAGGGGAGCGAAAATGGCACAGTAGCATGGATAATAGCAAGCCGGTATGGCGTGCTCTCTTCGTTTTTCTCATTCCATTAATGCTAAGTAATGCTTTGCAATCTATTAGTGGCACGGTTAGCAGCATCATGCTCGGACGTTTTATCGGAGTGAATGCGCTGGCAGCGGTGTCGGCATTTTTCCCGGTCTTCTTCTTTCTCATTTCGTTCGTTATCGGACTTGGCAGTGCCAGCTCCGTGTTAATCGGGCAGGCATACGGAGCCCGGAACTATGAACGGGTTAGGGCCGTAATGGGTACAACGCTGACCGCAACATTTATTTTGGGAAGTTTGCTGGCGATTACGGGTGGGATATTTGCAGAGGATATGCTGCGGCTTATTGGCACACCGGCTAACATTTTGCATGATTCTGCGGCATATGCGCGTATTTTCTTTTATGTTCTGCCTATCTTTTTCCTGTATATTTCATATACGACATTTATTCGTGGTACAGGAGATTCCAAAACGCCTTTTTATTTCCTCATCATTAGTACGGCGTTAACAGTGGCTTTGACACCGATACTCGTACTTGGGTTATTTGGTTTTCCAGCGCTTCAAATTAACGGGGCAGCCTGGTCGAATGTCATCGGTTCGTTGCTTACTTTCATCATTTTTCTTGTGTATTTACATCGGGTTGATCATCCGTTGCGTTTTGATAGAAAAGCGCTGCATCATTTGAAAATTGATGGCGAGATTTTTAAGCTATTAATTAAAATCGGAATTCCGACGAGTGTGCAGATGGTGCTGATTTCATTGGCGACGATTGCAGTTATTTCGTTTGTTAATCATTACGGTTCCCTGGCGACTGCGGCTTATGGTGCAGTAAATCAGGTAGCCAGCTACGTTATGATGCCGGCGATGAGCCTTGGGATGGCTGTATCGATTTTTGGTGCGCAAGCGATTGGGGCTGGCCTTTTCGAACGGCTACAGAAGGTGCTTCAGGCAGGAATTGTACTTAACTATGTCATTGGCGGTGTACTTATCACACTTGCGTACTTGTTCTCCCAAATGATTCTTTCGCTGTTTATCGCGGAGATGCAAACGCTGGAGCTGGCTCATGAATTGCTTCGTATTACGCTTTGGAGCTATCTTATCTTCGGTCATGCAAGTGTGATGTCGGGGATTATGCGTTCAAGCGGTACGGTATTCTGGCCAACGGCATTGTCCATCATTTCCATCTGGGGAGTAGAAGTACCTGTTGCCTATATACTATCTAACCGGATTGGCATTGAAGGTATTTGGTATGCATATCCGATTGCCTTTGTAGTTAACCTTCTGCTGCAGTTCGGATATTATCAATTTTTCTGGAAAAAGAAGCGTCATACACAGTTAATCCGGTAAGTTATCCACAGATTATACACAATGTGTGGATAAGCGGTTGATTGCAAATGAAAGAACGAACAGTTATAACTAGAAAAAAGTATAATTTAGTAGAACTGAGGGTTATTCGATGAATCAACAAACGAAGTATTGGAATGTGGATAATATTGTGGATGGATTAGAAGATTATCCACAAGTTCAGGAAGCGGCAAGATTGCTACAATGTAACGAATTAATCGCATTTCCGACGGAGACAGTATATGGTCTTGGTGGCAACAGCTTGGAAGACAAAACTGTGGAGAGAATTTATACAGCCAAAGGGAGACCGAGCGATAATCCTCTTATTTTGCATATTGCCAATCGAGCGCAGTTGGGGGAGCTGGTAAGTGAGGTTCCGCCTCTGGGAGAAGTGCTTATGGAGGCATTCTGGCCAGGCCCGCTAACGCTTGTATTTCCGAAGAAGCCAGGTGTTGCCATGCGTGCATCTGCCGGGCTTGATACGGTAGCCATCCGTATGCCTGATCACCCGCTGGCATTGGCACTAATACGAGCTGCACGTCTCCCGATTGCAGCACCGAGCGCTAATGTATCCGGGCGTCCCAGTCCGACGACTGCGCAGCATGTCCTTGAAGATCTGGATGGAAGAATTGCAGGTGTACTGGACGGCGGTCCGACCGGTATCGGAGTGGAGTCCACAGTTGTGGATATTACCGGGGATGTACCGATGATCTTGCGACCGGGCGGCATTACAGCCGAACAAATCGCAGAGATAATCGGAGAAGTGGCTATTGATCCTGGCATCTTAAATGAGGAAACAGCACCGAAGTCGCCTGGCATGAAGTATCGTCACTATGCGCCGCAGGGACAGATGTGGCTCGTTCGCGGCGACACGATAGCGGAAATGACGAAGAGCATACGTAATGCTGCACGCAAAGCAGCCGAGGAGGGCAAGAAAGTCGGCATTCTCGCAACGGAAGAAACTTTTCGAGAGTATGATGGGGAGTATACGGTTGTCACTTGTGGAGAGCGCAGGGATTTAATCAGCGTAGCACGCCGCCTTTACGATGTGCTACGTCAGTTTGATCAGGCAAGTGTTGACGTTATTTTTGCAGAGACGTTTCCGGAAGGTGGCGTTGGCACGGCTATTATGAACCGATTGACCAAAGCTGCTGGAGGACACTATCTCTAGTTCGCATATCCTGTCCGATTCTGCATATCTTGTCTATATATCCAACTTGATGAATCGACATTTTTAAGCAGTCTGGCGTACAAATGTTGATCAGTAAAAGCAGATTATGCATAGACAGGAGGAATAGATGTGGGTTTAGGGTGGGAAGCGCTGCAGTGGGGCGAGCTTATTACATTGCTGATGATTGGCGTGGCACTCGGTATGGACGCCTTTTCTCTCGGTATTGGCATGGGAATGAGAGGCATTCGGCTGCTGACCATTTTAAAAGTTAGTGTAACAATCGGTATCTTTCATATTGTGATGCCGCTAATTGGCATTGGCCTCGGCCTGTTTCTCACCTCGTATGTTGGCAACGTTGCCTCTTATATCGGAGGACTTATTCTTGTTATGCTGGGGGTCCATATGCTGTGGAATGTTTTTTTTAGCGGCGAGGAAAAAAGCCCCCTGTTAAAAACGACATTCTGGGGGCTTTTGCTGTTTAGTTTTAGCGTAAGTCTTGATGCGCTTTCGGTCGGCTTTTCGTTTGGTCTTTTTAGGGTAAACGTTTTGCTGGCCGTATTGATTTTTGGTGTACTGGGAGCGTTGCTGGCAGCGACAGGGCTTCTGGTTGGTCGAAGAGTTGGGGGCTGGCTCGGAGGGTATGGCGAAGTTTTCGGAGCGCTGATTTTACTCGGTTTCGGGCTTAAGTTTCTTCTGTAGGGGTCGCGCTTATGCTAATAAATGAACTTTTGATAATTAGTATGGGGACGGGATTAACCACGGTGCTGGGAGCGTTGTTGACGCTTGTTGTGGGAATGCCAGGGCGCAAGCTAATGGCTTTTTATTTGGGAATGTCTGCAGGGATCATGACCTTGGTCATTCTGGCTGATCTGCTGCCCGCCGCGCTGCGAGAGGGAGAGTGGTATGGTGTTTTACTAGGTGTTCCTGTTGGCGTACTGCTTCTGAGATTACTTCATCACGATAAGGGAACACATGAAAGTGATGGTGAAGAGGGATATAAGCGTACGTCACGGGACTGGAGGGGAGCGGGGTGGTTGATGGCGGCTGCTCTTGCGCTTCATCATATACCGGAAGGCATCGCGATAGGAGCTGGCTTCCAGGCTCATCATAGTGCCGGTGTCATGATTGCGTTATCTATGTCGCTGCACAATATTCCCGAGGGGATCGGTCTGGCTGCTCCATTTTTGCTGGGGAAGATGCGTCGGCGCTCGATTTTGCTGCTGGCGTTTTTAATCAGCCTTTCAATTCCGGCAGGTGCTTGGTTAGGTGGAATGTATTTTATGTCCAGTCCGGAAGCGATCACTTTTGGTATGTCGTTTGCGATGGGCGCTATGGCATATCTTGTATGGAAGGAATTAGGGCCGTCCGGGCTTGCGATGCATCGTCTTAGCGCACAGTTTGGAATGCTGCTTAGTCTGGTAGCGATGGTTCTGCTTCATATGGCTGTATGACTAACCAAGGGAACAGAAGGGTAAAATACAAAGAGGTTTATCCTACAACCCTTGCAATTTTGTCTTATTCCAACGACAATGAAGAAGAATAGCAGGAAAGGGGAGAACTGGGATGCGTATTTTATTTATTTGTACCGGTAATACATGCCGCAGTCCAATGGCGGAGAAAATGTTTAAAAAGTTGGCGGCGGAACGTGGGATAGAAGTAGAGGCGAAGTCTGCCGGGCTATTTGCTTCCGAGGGTTCTGCCGCTTCTGCGCACGCCGCTTCGATTCTTAAAGGCAAAGGCATCATGGATGAGCATATCTCCCAAGCAGTAACAGCTGAGTTACTAGATTGGGCTGACCTTATTATGGCGATGACCCAATCGCACAAAAATACGCTAATACAGCAGTTTCCTGAATTCCATGAGAAGGTATATACACTGAAAGAATATACGGATACCTCTGAAGAAACCCGGGAGCGGCTTGCCAAGCTGGATCGGCTCTATGAACAATTGGAAGAAAAGCAGCAGAAGTTCATGGATGAACATAGGGAAGAGATTCGTAAGCTTGAAGAGGAATATCAAGAATTATATAACAGGCTCGAGCTGGTTCGCGAGAAGTTGGATGACTGGAAAGAGCGCATTATGCAGGCGACGGTAGAAGAACGAAATCAAATTGCGCTGCTTGAGCGGGTTGCGCAGGATTATGATGTTGCCGATCCGTTTGGCGGAAGTCTGAATACGTATGAGGAATGTGCACGGGAGATTGAGCAAGCGCTACTGCGCTTACTTGATATATTGAAATAGAATGAAAAATTTTCATCAATAAACATAAATTTGTCAGTAAAATAGGGCATTTATCTTTTGATTTGCAGGAGGGAACATTATGGAGGGCAAACCTACGTACTCATTCGGTTTAGTGAAAAAACTTGTGCTTGGTATTAGTGGTTTGTCAGCTATAACGTATGGCACAAGCGCTTTTTTCATTTTTGTTCTTAGTGATTATGTAACTCATATGATTCCGGATTGGCTGTTTACTTTGCTGACGCTGGTGCTGGGCGTAATCTGGTCGGGCATATTTGGCTGGATTATTGCACGTTGGCTTGTAAAGCCCATTGTGGAATTAGAGCGTGCTGCATCCCGGGCATCTGCGGGTGACTTACAGGTAGAGATTCGGGAAATGAATTCTGACGATGAAATTGCCGCATTATCTCGTTCATTCGCACGAATGATTAATAATCTGCGTACTATGATTCGGGATATTAATCTTTCATCAGAACATGCGGCAGCGAGCGTCACCGAATTAACAGTTGCTTCGGATGAAGCTGCAACTCAGATCGAGCAGATTAGCGCGACAATGGAGCAGATTGCACATGGTGCGGAGAATCAGGCACGTCATACGAAAGCGATGGTAGAGTCGGTAGAAGCGGCGGACGAATTGTGCAAGGAGGCGACTGACTATGCGAAGAATTCACGTGAGTTGTCCAAACAGATGATCGCAACGCTGACGGAAAGCGGGAAGGTCGTCCAGTCTTTGGTGGCAGGTATGCATAAGCTGGCACAGGAAAATGAACATTCCATTGCTACAGTACGTCGTCTGGAACAAAACGCAGAGCAAGTCGGCAACATTACAAGGGTAGTAAGCGAACTAGCTGGACAGACCAACCTGCTAGCGCTAAATGCAAGCATTGAAGCGGCACGGGCGGGTGAACACGGCAAAGGTTTTGCAGTAGTAGCCGATGAAGTGCGTCAACTGGCAGATGAAAGCGGACAGGCTGCTTCAAATATTACAACATTAATCGAACAGATGCAGCGTGAAGTAACGAATGTAGTCAAACAGATTCAGGAACAGGTAGTTATTGCTGATACAGAATCGAAGCGTGGTGAGCAGACCACTCAGGCATTGCGCAATATTTCAGGTTCAGTGCATGAGGTGGTCGACGCTGTAGAACGGATTGCTTCGTTGATTGAACGACAAAGCGAGAGTATGAAGGTGATGATGCGCGATGCCCGAGATGTTGCCCAAGTGGCACATGAAACGTCGCGTGGCGCAGAAGTTATTTCTCAGGCGGCGCAAGAGCAGACTGCATTTATGGAAGAGGTAGCAGCAGCGGGACAGGTGCTACGTACTCAATCAGAGCAATTGAAGGAGTACGTTTCAAAATTCCAATTGTAATAGAGAGGTGAGTGCGCTATGGCAGATATCTCTTTACATTATGTGGAACTTTCAAATGGAGAAACGATAGCATACAGGGAACGGGCAGGCGGGATGCGACCGCTCGTACTTGTGCACGGTAATATGACATCCTCGCTGCACTGGGATGTGCTAATGGAGTCTTTGCCTTCCAAATATAAAATATATGCGGTCGATATGCGTGGGTTTGGCGAATCAAGTTATCATACACCGATTGATTCATTGCATGATTTCGCTGTTGATTTGAACGAGTGGACAGAAAAAGTCGGATTATCTTCTTTCGTGTTAATGGGATGGTCCACCGGTGGAGGCGTAGCAATGGATTTTGCGGCTGATCATCCACAGAAGGTGAACAAATTGATTTTACTGGCATCCGTCGGTACAAGAGGATACCCCATTTTCCAAAAAGATGAACACGGGCAGCCGATTATGACACAGCCGCTGCATACAAAAGAAGAAATTGCACAGGATCTCGTACAGGTGCTTCCTATTCTGCGAGCGTATGAGGCGAAGGATAAAAATACGCTTCGCCAGATATGGGAGATGCTAATTTATCATGATAATACGCCAGATGAAGCACGCTATGAGAGATATCTTGATGATATGTTGACACAGCGTAATCTTGTTGATGTCGATTATGCACTCGCTTTTTTTAATATTAGTCATGAAATTACAGTAATGGGCGAAGGGAACGGGAAAGTTTCCGACATTACGATGCCGGTTCTTGTTTTAAGCGGTAGAAAGGACCGTGTCGTGCCAGAGCAGATGGCACTTGATATTCAGAAAGATATTGGTGAAAATGCACATATCCACTATCTAGATACAGGACACTCTGCATTAATTGATGATTTACCGGGATTAATTCAGGTAATTACTGAGTTTATAGAATATGGAGAAGTAGCGAAGATGTAAAATAGTCTTCGCTTTTTTATATGAATAAAAAAGTCGATAGAAGTCGATTTCCCGGGAAACATTGATGTAAGTGTCGAACTTTATCCTTTTACCGCTTTTTTTGAATAAAAAGGCTTTATTTCCGAACGTTTTATAGTATATAATCAAAAATGTACAGGTTTTTAGTTTGGGTGTCTTAAATCCTCTATGCATTTGCCATCAATCGGTTATAATATAGATAAGGCAAATGGATAAACAGAAACGGAGGAATACAGACGTGAAGGTAGCGATTGCCGCTGATCATGGCGGTTATACATTAAAGGAAGAGATTAAAAAGTACCTGGAATCCGCAGGTATCGAATACGAGGATTTCGGTTGTAAATGTGAAGATTCGGTCGATTATCCGGATTATGCGTTACCTGTAGCTGAGAAGGTAGCGACAGGTGCATTTGATCGCGGGATTTTGATCTGCGGCACAGGTGTCGGCATGTCGATTGCTGCCAATAAAGTGAAGGGCATCCGCTGTGCACTGGTGCACGACTGTTTTACAGCCAAGGCTACACGTGAGCATAATGATTCTAATGTGTTAGCTATGGGTGAACGTGTTGTTGGGCCTGGCCTGGCTCTTGAAATCGCAAAAATTTGGCTAGGTACGGAATTTTCTGCAGGACGTCATCTGCGACGTGTAGAAAAAATTAAAGAAATTGAAGATAATCAGTAAAGCAAGATTTCTGTCCGTGGAGGTCCCACGGATGATTAGCTTAACGAATCGAACCTTTACAGGCAGTTATCGTCTACCTATCTTTTTTGTTTGCAGAATGTCTTCAGGTAAGGCTTTTACTGCCCGTTATAGAGTCGGATAAAGTAAATCCTCGTCAAAGGCAGTGTGAAAACCGATGAAGATTGAACAGCTACAGTACGATCTTACCTCTGTGATAGAGGACTTATTGGAAGCAAAGCCACTTGGTGAGAAGCATGTTCTCGTTTTTGGTACAAGCACCAGTGAGATTATTGGACAGCAAATCGGATCAGCGGGCAGTGAAGAAGTGGCGATTGCCCTGTATGAGACGATTGAAGGAGTACGAGAGAAGCATGGTTTTTCCATAGCGTTCCAGTGCTGTGAACATTTAAACCGGGCGCTTGTAATAGAAAGGGAAGTGGCGGAGCGTTTTGGCTGGCCAGAGGTAACTGCGGTGCCTGTTCCGCGTGCGGGCGGTGCCATGGCATCGAATGCGTTTCGAAAAATGCGTGATGCGGTCGTGGTAGAAGCTATCCGTGCCGATGCAGGTATTGATATTGGGGACACATTTATCGGTATGCATCTGAAACCCGTTGCTGTTCCGGTTAGACCGCGGGTCAAACAATTGGGAGGAGCGCATGTAACGATGGCGGTAACACGCCCGAAGCTGATTGGTGGTTCCCGCGCAGTATATGAACGTACTTCGCTGGAAGAAAGTTGTCATTAAACGCAGCACTTGAAAAACATGCGGGGCGTGCGCCAAACGATGCTTGCGTAGCACGTGACGCGACAGGTGGAAAAAGCCGACAGCACCCGCAAGCTTTTCTTAAGTTTGCTCTTTGTTAATTATTCGTGAGGAGGAGAAGAGGGAATGCTTGAACACGTAAAAAAACAGGATCAAGAGGTAGCAGAAGCTATCAGATTGGAATTGGGTCGTCAGCGCACAAAAATCGAGTTAATCGCTTCTGAGAACTTTGTTAGCGAAGCTGTTATGGAAGCGATGGGTACGGTGTTAACCAACAAATATGCTGAAGGGTATCCAGGCAAACGCTATTATGGCGGATGCGAATATGTAGATATCGTAGAAAACCTGGCACGTGATCGAGCAAAACAATTGTTCGGTGCTGAACATGCCAATGTACAACCGCATTCTGGCGCACAAGCAAATATGGCTGTATATTTCGCATTCTTGAAGCCAGGGGATACTGTATTGGGGATGAATCTTTCTCACGGTGGGCATTTGACCCATGGTAGCTCGGTTAACTTCTCCGGAAATCTGTACAACTTTGTGGAGTACGGTGTAGATAAAGAAGCACAAGTGCTTAATTATGAAGATATCCGCCAGAAAGCCGAAGAGCATAAACCGAAAATGATCGTGGCTGGAGCAAGCGCGTATCCACGTCAAATTGATTTCGCCAAGCTACGTGAAATCGCCGACAGTGTTAAAGCTTATCTGATGGTAGACATGGCACATATCGCAGGTCTTGTAGCAACGGGCCACCATCCAAATCCGGTTCCGCATGCCGACTTTGTTACGACGACAACACATAAAACGTTGCGTGGACCTCGTGGTGGTATGATCCTGTGCCGTGAAGAATATGCGAAAGCGATCGATAAATCCATCTTCCCTGGTATCCAGGGCGGTCCGCTCATGCATATTATCGCAGCAAAAGCGGTAGCGTTCGGTGAAGCACTCAAACCAGAATTTAAAGAATACAGCGCACGTGTTATTGCGAACGCAAAGCAATTGGCTGAATCTTTGAAAGAAGAAGGCTTTACGCTTATCTCAGACGGTACGGATAATCATCTTATTCTTATCGATGTACGCAACATGGATCTGACAGGTAAAGATGCGGAGCATTTGCTTGATGAAGTGGGTATTACATGTAATAAGAACACTATTCCATACGATCCAGCAAGCCCGTTCGTGACCAGCGGTATCCGTATTGGTACACCGGCGATTACAAGCCGTGGCTTCGATGAAGAAGCGATGAAAGAGGTTGCTGCTATTATGGCGCTTTGCCTGAAAAATCCGCAGGATGAAGCGAAGCAGGAAGAAGCGCGTCAACGCGTCGCAGCTATTTGCGAGAAGTTTCCTATGTATCCAGAATTTCAAATCTAATTATCGTGTATGATAATAGAAGCCCCGGATGAATATACGGTTCATTCGGGGCTTATTTGTTAATTTAGCAAAGTATGGATCAATAAAAGTGTGAGGGATTACTGCCTGTTAAGGTGAGATAATACAAAGGTGTAAAGATTCCCTTGTTTAGTGGGAATCTTTTTTTGCTGATAGTGCATCTCGTACTTCAGTCTGCTATAATATATCGCAGTGTAAAAAAAGCTATGAATAGTGACACATTTTTACAAGCAGACAGGGGGCTCACCTGATGGGAAAAGTATACGTATTCGACCATCCGTTAATCCAGCACAAATTATCGTATATTCGAGATAAAAGCACAGGCACGAAGGAATTTCGCGAGTTAGTGGATGAAGTTTCGATGCTGATGGCCTACGAAATTACACGTGAAATGCCGCTTAAGGAAGTCGAAATTGAAACACCGGTTATGACTTGTAAGACAAGCGTGTTAGCCGGTAAAAAAGTTGGACTTGTGCCGATTCTTCGCGCCGGTCTCGGTATGGTAGACGGCATGCTGAAGCTGATTCCAGCCGCAAAGGTTGGTCATGTCGGCCTGTATCGTGACCCGGAAACATTAGAGCCAATAGAATATTATGTAAAGCTTCCAAGCGATATTAATGAGCGGGAGCTGATTGTGATTGATCCGATGCTTGCTACAGGAGGCTCTGCGGTTGCTGCTGTAACAGCTTTGAAAAAACGTGGTGCGAAAAACATGAAGTTGATGTGTTTAATCGCGGCACCGGAAGGCATCGAGAAATTCCATCAAGTTCACCCGGATATCGATATTTATGTAGCTGCAGTGGACGATAAGCTTGACGATCACGGCTACATTGTGCCAGGGCTTGGTGATGCGGGTGACCGTCTGTACGGAACGAAGTAATTCAGAGATGGGGTGAAGTTTTGACCAGGAAAAAGATTATGACAGTGTTTGGGACACGCCCAGAAGCAATTAAAATGGCACCGCTTGTGCATGAACTGCGCCAATATGAAGAGCTTGAACCATTTGTTTGCGTAACGGCGCAGCATCGGCAAATGCTTGATCAGGTGCTTGATATTTTCTCTGTTACGCCAGATGCTGATTTGAACGTGATGAAGGATCGTCAGACACTGACCCAGATTACCACCCGCGTACTGGAAGGGCTGGATGACGTTATGAAAGCCGAAAAGCCGGACATGGTGCTCGTGCACGGCGATACGACGACAACATTCGCTGCGAGTCTGGCTGCGCTCTATAATCAAATTCCGGTAGGACATGTAGAAGCAGGGCTGCGGACCTGGGATAAATATTCGCCGTATCCGGAAGAAATGAACCGTCAATTGACGGGCGTCATCTCTGACCTGCACTTTGCACCAACCGCACAGGCGGCAGAGAACCTGAAACGGGAAGATAAAAGGGATGCTACCATTTACATTACAGGCAATACAGTTATTGATGCACTGAAGACAACAGTACGTAATGACTATAAGCATCCAGTGCTTGAACAATTCGCCGGGA
>NZ_KE952903.1:22446-77201 GCF_000466385.1 Aneurinibacillus aneurinilyticus ATCC 12856 | reverse complement strand
GTGCCATTCGTCGGTTAGTAGACAAGCATGAGGACATTGCGGTGGTGTATCCGGTTCATCTTAATCCGGCGGTGCAGGAAGCCGCTGCTACATATTTAGGTGAGCACAACCGGATTCAGCTTATTTCTCCGCTTGGTGCGGTAGACTTTCATAATTTTATGTCCCGTGCTCACTTAATTTTGACTGACTCGGGCGGTGTACAGGAAGAAGCGCCTGCATTCGGTGTGCCGGTGCTTGTATTACGTGATACGACTGAGCGTCCGGAGGGTATTGAAGCCGGTACGTTAAAATTAGCCGGGACAGATGAAGAGAGAATTTTTGCCCTGGCAGATGAACTACTGATGAGCCAGGATGTGTATGATAGTATGGCGAAAGCGGCGAATCCATATGGTGATGGAGAAGCGTCCCGCCGTATTTGTGAAGCTATCCTGCATTACTTTGGAATTCGTAGTGAGAAGCCTGCGCCCTTTCTTCCGAAAGGTACGCAGCAATAGCTCAATAGAAACAGAAGGAAAGAGCGCATTCTTCTAAAAAATGCGCTCTTTTTTGTTGAAATTCCGCTTTTGACCTAGGTGGATTGTCCATACCCATTCCCTTTCGCCTCTCATAGTATGCATTATGTGAAATCTCAAGGAGGGAATTGCTTATGCCAATCAATTTTGATGAATCGGCAAGCATTGGTGAGTGCGATGGTGTAATTGTTACACCTGGCAATTTGACACCAGCCGGGGCCCGTATTGTGAAAGTCCCTGTGCTCTTACAAGAAGTATCCGTTCAAATTCCATTGAAAGCACGGATCAAATTTCCTGATCCTGTGCTTGAAATCAAGAAAATCAAAAAGCGTGTAAAAGTGACACAATGTCGCTTAATCCAGCCTCGTACAACACGTGGGCCGCGTGGCAAGCTGTTCCTGAGCGGTTTTGTCCGCAAAAATATTCAGTATGCTACACCGTTCTGCGCAGACAAAGATGAAGTGTCTTCTCGTATTCGTTCGTTGACAGTAGATATCCCGTTTGATTGTGTAGTGGAGATTGATGAATTCTTAACGCCTCCTGTTGGGCCGTTCTTTAATGCTCGTCGTGAATTCGACTTCCTCGTTAACCAGCCATTGCCGGCCGGTTTCCCGGAAAAAGATGAATTGATGTCCAATGACTTGTCTCAATTCCATCAACAGAGCACGGAATTTTTCAATGAAATAATCTTCTGTGAGCTTGTGCGAAGCGACATTACTGAGTGGGATGAAGCGACAAATCGCAGACCGTTAAAGGATGGACCGTTTGAAGAAGGTGTATTCACGGAGCTTGTAGAAAAAATGGTGCTCGATCTTGTTCTTAAAGTTCTACAAAATCAGCAGGTGCGTGTCAATGCTCGTTGAAATAATTAAGAAGAGTAGACGGCGTAACAGCGCTGTGTGCTCTTCTTTTTTTTTGTCGGAGTAAGAAGTATGTGTCGCTGTAAGGTATGAAAGCAACATCTGCTTTTTGTTATGTAATTGATTTGTGAATCATAAAGTGAACAAATTTTAGAAACTATTCCCTATCACGAGGCGTCTAAATTAATTGGGAAAAACCACGCAATTATTTAAGAGAGGAGAAGGATGATGAGTAACTACACACGCAAGGTAATCGTGGCATTCATCGCGGTTATGGCAGCGATTGCTTTGCAGATGCCGCATCAGGCGATGGCTGCAGGTTCTCTGCAACAGGTGTCCGAATCCCCGCTGGGTGAAGGGACAACCCTCCTGAAATATCGGTATGTAATTGGAGGAAAAGCTTCTAATGTTTTTGTTACGCGTGTCGATCTGAACAATCCGTATGTTGATGTAGGACCGGTATATGGTACAGCCGGAAAGTTGACGAATCGCCAGAACGTAAAGAAAATGGCTGATGAAAAAGGGGCAGTTGCAGCGATTAATGCCGACTTTTTCCGTATGGATCGTAAAGGAGCTCCATTTGGCATTGTGCTGGATAAGGGTAAACTCGTATCTTCCATGGGAAAAATCAATAACTGGTACTCTTTTGGCCTGTTGAATGATAAGACAGCTATTGTCTCCCATCTTGGCTTTAAAGGTACAGTACAGGCACCTGATGGGACAACTGCTGTTATTCAGGGAGTCAATAAGGAAGAATACAATCCGACGAACGATAAAAGTCATTTGAATAAAATTAATCTGTATACATCCGACTTTGGCACGACCAGTCTGGGTGCGATTAAAGGATACGATGATGCAGTAGAAGTTCTGGTTGTGAATGATCAGGTGACGGATATGCGCATCGGCAATAAGACCGGCTATTCGATTCCACAGGGCGGATATGTGCTCTGGGGACACGGTGTTGGTAAGGAGTACTTGCTAAGTCATTTTAAAGTAGGTTCCCCGGTAACAGTAACGCTTCAGACGACGACTGATTTTCCGATAGGTGAACGTGAACTGTCCAGCGCTGTAGGCGGGCATATGCTGCTGGTGAAGGACGGAAATGCGCTTAGTAAGATTCCTGCGGACTCAATCGGAGGTAATCAGCCTCGTACCGCATTCGGAGTCTCACAGGACGGAAAAACGCTATATATGGTAATAGTAGAAGGGCCAAACCAGAGTCGTGGTGTTAATTTGGACGAGCTTGCTCAATTGATGAAGCAGCTAGGTGCTTACAATGCGGCCAACCTGGATGGAGGCGGCTCCACGACGATGGTAGCTCGCTACCCAGGCGATACACAAACGACGGTGTTAAACGTACCGAAGCTTGGTGCGACTTTGCGTAATGTGCCGACAGGTCTAGCTGTATTCAATACGGCACCTCCAGGCGAGTTTGCGAACTTCTTCATCACAAATGGTGATAAGACAATGATGGGCAAGCCGATTACAATGACTGTTAAAGCATACGACAAGCATTATAATCCGTATAAGCTAGACCCTGCGCAAATCACCTGGACAGCCAATCCGGCAGATGGCACATTCAATAAAAATATTTTCACCCCGAAACGGAGCGGTACGATTACTGTTACCGGTGAATATCAAGGTGTGAAGAAGAGCATGAACCTGAATGTAACCTCTCCGGAAGTGACGGACATTGTGATCTCACCATCGCCATTGGCGCTTCGCAGCGGCGGGCAGACTAACTTCTCCGTTTCGCTGAAAACAAAGAGCGGACAAGTTGTCGCCGCATCTCCCGGTGAAGTGAAAACATCGCTTACTCCCGGGCTTGGTACAGTACAAGGGTTTACCATTCAGGCAGAACAGACAAATAAATCGGGCGAACTTGTTGTTTCTTACAATAACATTATTCGCAAAGTTCCAGTTAGTGTGGGAACGAGATGGTCGTTCTGGACCAACACGGATAATCTGACTACGCTTAGCTATAATACGGTTCCGGCTTCCATAAGCGCTGACGGCTCCTTCCGTCAGACAACAGGAAATGAACCAGTAAAAGCGTCTAGTAAAGCGCTTCGTCTCGCGTATAACTTTGCAGGTTCTTCTAACGTGGATACCCGTTTCGCCTATGGTCGTTTCGGAACGACTACACTGGCAATGCCGGGTAAGCCACTCGGTATGAAGCTGTGGGTGTATGGTGACAACAGCGGTCATTGGTTGCGTGCTGAACTGGCTGATGCAAAAGGAAAAGTACATTATGTAGATCTTGCTAAGGAAATTAATTGGACAGACTGGAAAGAAATCGAAGCAAGCTTTCCAGCGGACATAGCCTATCCGGTATCGCTGAAAAGTCTGTATGTGGTAGATCCGGAGGATTCAACACTCAATCCACAAGGTGTGCTTTACTTTGACGAGATATCTCTGGAGTATGCGGGAAGCACGGCTCCAGTTACACCTCCGCCAACTCCTGCTCCTGGTTCCGGTTTCACTGATATTAAAGGTCATTGGGCGGAGGCAGTCCTGGTAGAGATGAATAAAAAAGGCATCGTTAGCGGTATTGCTCCTAACAAGATGGGACCGAATCTTCCAGTTACTCGCGGCCAATTCGTGTCATTTATGGACCGGGCATTTGGTTGGACGAAAAACGGTTCTCCTGCGGTCAAGTCTCCGTTTAAGGACAAGCTGCCGACGTATGCGCAGGCCTCTATCATGGCTGCCGTGGAGAAAGGAATCGTGTCCGGGTTTGATGATGGAACATTCGGAGCAGATAAACCCATTACTCGTGAACAGATGGCGGTTATCATGCACAATGCAATGAAAAAGGGATATGGAAATGCGGACAAGCCGGTCATTGCCAGCCCTTCTTTTAAGGACGCAGCTTCTTTCTCTGCCTATGCTAGGGAAAGTATTCTATTTCTGTCCGAGAGAGGATACCTTGTCGGAGACGAGCATGGAAACTTTGGGCCGAAGCGGACCGCCACACGCGCCGAGTCGCTCGTCGTACTGAATAGTATGCTGAAAAGTTCTTAATTTGTGTTAAATTGGTACTCCCTAGCAGGAATTCACTTTTTCTAATCGAATATAGTACGGGTATTTGTCAATAAAAGTGAGAGTGAGGGAGCCGAATTTATGAGTAATCGTGACGTAGTTATCGTAAGTGCAGTACGTACACCGATTGGGAGCTTCATGGGCGCGTTAAGCAACATTCCAGCTACGGAATTAGGTGCTATCGTTATTAGGGAAGCGCTGAAACGTGCGGACATTTCCGGCGATCAAGTAGATGAGGTTATCATGGGGAACATTCTGCAGGCAGGTCTTGGTCAGGGGCCGGCACGCCAAGCTGCAATAAAGGCCGAACTGCCGCATGAAGTTCCATCTACTACTATTAATAAACTATGTGGTTCCGGGTTGAAAGCTGTACATCTGGCTGCACAAGCGATACAACTCGGTGATGCGGACATCGTTGTCGCGGGCGGCATGGAGAACATGAGCCTGGCGCCGTATTTGATGCCGAAAGCACGTACCGGATATCGTATGGGCGACCAGAAAGTAATCGATAGCATGCTGTCGGACGGATTGATGTGTGCGTTCAATGATTGCCATATGGGGATTACTGCAGAGAACTTGGCTGATAAATATAGCATCACCCGCGAGGAACAGGATAAGTTCGCTGCATGGAGCCAACAAAAGGCGGAAGCGGCTATGAACGAAGGTAAGTTCGCGGATGAGATTGTTCCAGTGGAAATCCCGCAACGCAAAGGCGACCCCATTCTATTTGACAAGGATGAATTCCCACGGGCAGGCGTAACTGCAGAGCAGCTCGGCAAGCTGAAGCCAGCCTTTAAGAAAGAAGGAACAGTAACGGCAGGTAATGCTTCGGGCATTAATGACGGTGCTGCGGCACTTGTACTGATGAGTCGTGAACGTGCGGAGCAATTGGGTATTGCGCCTTTGGCGGTTATTCGTGCCAATGCAAGCGCGGGTGTTGACCCGTCGATCATGGGGATTGGTCCAGTGCCATCCACGAAAAAAGCATTGGAAAAAGCAGGATTGTCTATAGGCGATATCGACCTGGTCGAAGCGAACGAAGCATTTGCGGCGCAATCGCTGGCGGTAGGGCGTGAGTTAGGTATCCCGGATGAGAAGCTTAATGTCAATGGTGGGGCCGTAGCACTTGGACATCCAGTCGGTGCGAGCGGAGCCCGTGTGCTTGTGACACTGCTACATGAGATGAAACGCCGCGGTTCCCGATATGGGCTGGCGACGCTGTGCATCGGTGGAGGACAGGGTGTAGCTACCATTGTTGAAATGGAAAAATAGTTACGGTGTCAAGTGTTAAATAGGTAAATGACACATTTTACCCGTATAAAATTAGGATGTTTTGTCGAAAAAGTGACAATCCGTTTGCATATTGTTGACAAACGATAAATGCTTAAGTACTATGGTTAGGGACAATTATAGATCATACATAGTTATGACGGTTGTTCCTGACCTTTTCTTGAGAAAATTGATGTTTTTTGTCATATTTTTTTGGGAAAACTGGAAGCGTGTAAAAGCGAAAAACGGGAGGGGTGCCGTAGTTGAAACAGGACAAGAACGGACCTTTACGGGCTTTTGCATTAGTTGGAACCATAGGGGTAGAATTGGCTACCTCTGTTATTTTTGGCTTTTGGGCCGGACGTGCGGTTGATAATTGGCTGGGAACCGAACCATGGTTCTTGCTTGTTGGCTTATTGTTCGGTTTAGGAGTCGGCATACTAGGCGTTTTTTTCCTGGTGAAACAGTTCTTTGGAGATTGACATGGACAATTTTGCTTCATTGATTAAACAAGTATCTCGTTACATATTCATACTTTTCACGGCAGTTGTTCTATTGTGGTTGTTTATGCCGCAACGCGTATTATTTCAAGGGCTTATCCTTGGCATGCTGGCAAGCATGATCAACGGCTTCGTGCTTTATGTGAAAACGTTACAGGCCGGGGAGGCGGCGCTTAACCCTGGCAAACGGCTCCGTGGAGTAGGGATGTTACCTCGTTTTCTACTTGCCGGTTTCGCTGTCTATGTTTCCTTTAAGTTACCACATCTGTTCTCCTTCTATGGGGTTGTAATCGGACTGATGACTGTGCCGGTTGTTACATTTCTATCTGCTATCTCTCAATATTTATTGATAAAAAAATAATGCGCTTACGAAAGGGGTGAATGAGAAATGGAACACTACTCTCCGATTGTTCAGTTTGCAGGGCTTCGTTTTGATATTCCTGTAGTGCTGATGACTATTTTTACTTCTGTTCTGGTATTTATCCTTGTAATGTTTTGTACAAGAAACATGACGACTGGGGTACCTAAGGGTAAACAAAATTTCTTCGAATGGGTTATTGAGTTCATTCGTGGAATTGCCGGTCAATTTATGGATGCAAAAACCAGTACGAAGTTTATAACTTTGGCTTTAACGCTTTTTCTGTACATCTTTATAGGAAACCAGCTGGGTGTTATGATGAATTTTACTATTGAACATAGCCAACCGATCCCTTCACTGGGGATTACCCAAGAAGTAATTAGTGAACACGGTCATGAGGTTGAGCATAATGGTCAGAAGGAAAAAGCATTGGGCGTTGTTTGGTTTAAATCGCCAACAGCTTCGCCAAGCGTTACGTTCGGACTTGCGCTTATGATATTGTTATATGCGCACTATTTAGGCATTAGGAAAGATGCAGGCGGCTATGTAAAACACTGGTTCCAGCCGCATCCGCTAATGTTTATCCTGCATGTAATGGAAGAATTCATTATCAAACCACTGACGCTTCCGCTCCGTCTATTCGGTAACATTTTTGCGGGTGAGGTGCTCATTGCCTTCTTGTTGGCAGGCTCTGTGGCGGTGGTAAGCCTTCCGCTGATTGTCTGGTTGGGCTACTCTGTATTTGTTGGTAGTATACAAGCGTACATCTTTACTACTCTTGCTCTAGTGTACATTTCACAAAAAGTTGTGGATGACCACTAGGAACTGGTAAGCTAATCACTTTTTCATCCATAAAATTTGATTTTAACAATTTATTTAGGAGGGAAATCATAATGGATTTCGCAGTTTTGATTGGTTTAATTTTTGGTCTCGCCGCTGTTGGCGCAGGTATCGGTAACGGTCTTGTAGTTTCTCGTACAATTGAAGGTGTTGCACGTCAACCGGAAGCACGTGGTGGTTTGATGGGTCTTATGTTCCTTGGTCTGGGTCTTGTTGAGGCTGTTCCGATCATCGCAGTTGCTATTGGTTTCATGTATTTAGGCCGCTTAGGTTAATAAATAAAGAGACAACATTCAGCAATTGTATACTTTTACCGGGGCGGAGGCCGTTATCCTTCGCCTTCCTTTTGTACTTAGATGAATTCTTTTGCTACAGGAAAGGAGTTGACGGACTGTGGATATCCAACTCGGAACTATGCTGTTTCAAATTATTATGTTTCTAATCCTACTGGCACTTGTATCCAAGTTTGCAATGAAGCCGGCGATGTCTATACTGCAAAAACGCCAGGAGAATATTGAAGGACAAATCGCAGCTGCTGAGAAAGCGAATGCGGAAGCGCAAGGATTGCTCCAAGAGCAACGCGCTGAATTGAAAAAAGTTCGTGAAGAAGCACAGGCTATTCTGGAACGTGCGAAGAAACAAGCAGATGTGGAGGGGCAGGAAATCATGGCTGCTTCCCAGGCTCGGGCGGAGCGTATGATTGAAGATGCCAAGCTTGAGATTAACCGTGAGAAAGAAAAAGCAATCGCTTCTGTACGTGATCAAGTTGCAGGTCTTTCCGTGCTGCTTGCTTCCAAGATTATTGAAAAGGAAATGTCAGAAGCTGAGCAACAAGATACAATTGAGCAATTTATGAGACAGGTGGGCGGTCAAGTATGAGTGCTGTCGCAAAGCGCTATGCACGCGCCCTGTATGAAGTAGCCAGTGAAAAGCAGGCGATTGATACAACTGAAGTTGAATTGAATCAAATTACAGATATTATCAAGCAGAGCGATGAGCTGAACATGCTTTTAACTCATCCAAAAGTGACGGCGGCGGAAAAGAAGGGCATACTGAACGAATTATTTGTTGGTAAAGTTTCTGAAACGACGCTCGACTTTTTGAACCTTCTGCTAGAGCGCGGTCGTGAAGATGAACTGAACGATATCGCAAAGCAATTCACAGAGCTTTCCAATGAGGCGCGCGGCTTTGCCGATGCTACAGTGATTACGGCAAAACCGTTAACTGAGGCCGAACTGGAAAAAGTGGCTGAGCAATTCGGACAGAAAGTAAATAAAAAGCTGCGTGTAGCAACGAAAATCGATCCTTCCATTATCGGCGGTATCATCGTGCGCATCGGTGATAGACTGTATGATGGTAGCATCAAAGGCAAGTTGGCTCGCTTCACACAGCAAATTAAGCAAGCCCAAGTATGATAGATAGGGGTGAACCATAAGGTGAGTGCAATCAGACCAGATGAGATTAGTTCTCTGATTAAACAACAGATTGAAAAATATAAATCTGACATCCAAGTAGTGGATGTGGGCACGGTTATCCAGGTTGGTGACGGTATCGCGCGCGTTCACGGTTTGCAAAACGTTATGGCCGGTGAGCTTCTTGAATTCTCGAACGGCATTATGGGATTGGCGCAAAACCTGGAAGAAGATAACGTAGGTGTTGTTATTCTTGGACCTTATACGGATATTCGTGAAGGTGACGAAGTAAAACGTACGGGCCGCATCATGCAGGTTCCAGTAGGGGAAGCAATGCTTGGACGCGTTGTAAACCCGCTTGGTCAGCCGCTTGACGGTATGGGACCTATTGAAACGACGGAATTCCGTCCGATTGAAAGCCCGGCACCGGGTGTTATGGCACGTAAATCCGTACATGAGCCGCTGCAAACAGGTATGAAAGCCATCGATGCAATGATTCCGATCGGTCGTGGACAGCGTGAGCTTATTATCGGTGACCGTCAAACAGGTAAAACGGCGATCGCTCTCGATACCATCATCAACCAAAAAGGCAATGGCATGATTTGTATCTATGTAGCTATCGGTCAAAAGCAATCCACAGTTGCGGGTGTAGTAGAAACGCTTCGTAAGCATGGTGCGCTTGAATATACGATCGTTGTCTCTGCGACAGCGTCCGATCCGGCTCCGCTGCTATACCTTGCTCCATATGCAGGGGTATCGATGGGTGAATACTTTATGTATAAAGGTCAGCACGTACTGTGCGTATACGATGACCTTTCCAAGCAAGCAGCTGCATACCGTGAGCTGTCCCTTCTGCTCCGCCGTCCTCCGGGTCGTGAAGCATATCCAGGGGATGTATTCTACTTGCACAGCCGTCTTTTAGAGCGTGCTGCGAAGCTGAGCGATGATCTTGGCGGAGGTTCTTTGACTGCTCTGCCGTTTATCGAAACACAAGCAGGAGACGTATCTGCTTACATTCCTACGAACGTAATCTCTATCACAGACGGACAGATTTTCCTTGAGTCTAACCTGTTCCACTCCGGTCAACGTCCGGCGGTTAACACAGGTATCTCCGTATCTCGTGTAGGTGGTTCCGCTCAGATTAAAGCAATGAAAAAAGTTGCGGGTTCTCTTAAACTTGATCTTGCTCAATATCGCGAGCTGCAAGCGTTCGCCCAGTTTGGTTCTGATCTGGACAAAGCAACACAAGCTCGTCTGACTCGTGGTGAGCGCACAGCTGAAATTCTGAAGCAAGGCCAATTCGAGCCGATGCCGGTTGAAAAGCAGATTATTTCTATTTATGCGGCAACGAAAGGCTTCCTGGATGATATTCCGGTAGCTGACGTGCTTCGTTTTGAGAAAGAACTGCATGCTTACATCGATCATAATAAGAAAGAAATCTTCGACACGATTGTTAATACAAAGGAATTGCCACCGGAAGACCAATTGAACGCGGCAATCAACGAGTTCAAAAAAGGTTTTGCTGTATCCGAGTAATAGGAAAACACAGCTGCGTCAGCAGATGACAAAGCGACTAATTCAAGGAACAAAGGTGGTGAACAAACGTGGCCGGAGGACTTCGTGAAATAAAAGCACGCATCAAAAGCGTGCAGAACACACGCCAGATTACGAAAGCAATGAAAATGGTTGACGCCGCCAAGCTGCGCCGAGCGCAGGAGAGAGCGGAAGCGGCTCGTCCATATGCAGAAAAAATGCGTGAAGTTGTTATGAGTATTGCGGCTGGTACATCAGGTGCTAAGCATCCGATGCTTGATAGCCGTCCTGTAAAGAGAACGGGGTATGTGGTTATCACATCCGACCGTGGTCTTGCAGGCGGGTATAATGCGAACGTACTTCGCATGGTATCTCGTACCATCGCTGAACGCCATAAAAGCCAGGATGAATATACGATTTTCGTATTGGGCCGTAAAGGTCGCGATTTCTTTAAGAAGCGTAATTATCCGATTTCTGAGGAGTTCGTGAACATGTCTGATTCACCGACATTCGCAAGCATTAGGAATGTAGCACGCGGCGCTGTTCAAATGTTTGCCGATGGTGGAATCGACGAATTGTACCTCGTGTATAACAAGTTCGTAAGTGCCATTCAGCAAGAGCCAACGGAACTACGTCTGCTTCCGCTGGCTGATGTCGAGAAGGTGGAGGGAACACCAACATACGACTTCGAGCCATCTGCGGATGAGGTGCTTGCAGACCTGTTGCCGAAGTACGCGGAAACCCTTATCTTCAGTGCACTGCTGGACGCCAAAGCTAGTGAGCATGGTGCCCGCATGACGGCAATGGGCAACGCAACGGATAACGCAACAGACATGATTGAACGTTATACACTGTTCTATAACCGTGCCCGCCAGGCGGCGATTACACAGGAAATCGCGGAAATCGTTGGCGGAGCCAGCGCGCTCGAATAGGATTCGATGCGTTAGATAGGAGGGAAACAGATGAGCAAGGGACGCGTACTTCAGGTAATGGGTCCGGTCGTAGACGTTCAATTCGAACGCGGTCACCTGCCTGAAATTTATAACGCTGTTAAAATTGATGATACACTTGATAACGGTAAGAAAATTGAACTGACTCTTGAAGTTGCCCTTCACCTGGGCGATAACGTAGTTCGTACCGTTGCTATGTCTTCTACAGACGGTCTGGTACGTGGTATGGAAGTTGTCGATACAGGCAAAGCGATTTCTGTACCGGTTGGTGAGAAAACACTCGGTCGCGTATTTAACGTACTGGGTGAGCCGATCGACTTGAAAGAAGCTCCAGCGGATGTTGAATATCATCCGATTCATCGCCAACCACCAGCATTTGAAGAGCAATCTACAGCAGATGAAGTACTGGAAACAGGGATTAAGGTTGTAGACTTGCTTGCACCGTATGCAAAAGGCGGTAAAATTGGTCTGTTCGGTGGTGCGGGTGTAGGTAAAACCGTACTAATCCAGGAACTTATTAATAACATCGCGCAAGAGCACGGTGGTTACTCTATCTTCGCAGGTGTAGGGGAACGTACCCGTGAAGGGAACGACCTTTATCATGAGATGGTAGACTCCGGCGTTATTAGCAAAACATCCATGGTATTTGGTCAGATGAATGAGCCGCCAGGAGCGCGTCTGCGCGTAGCCCTGACAGGTCTGACAATGGCTGAGTACTTCCGTGATGTAGAAGGCCGTGACGTGCTTCTGTTTGTCGATAACATCTTCCGTTTCACGCAAGCTGGTTCCGAGGTATCCGCACTGCTCGGACGTATGCCGTCTGCGGTAGGTTACCAACCGACACTGGCAACAGAGATGGGTCAGTTGCAAGAACGTATTACATCCACGAAGAAAGGTTCTGTAACATCGATCCAGGCGATCTATGTACCGGCGGATGACTACACCGACCCGGCACCGGCAACAACGTTTGCCCACTTGGATGCAACAACCAACCTTGACCGTGGTATTTCCGAGCTTGGTATTTATCCTGCGGTAGATCCGCTTGCTTCTACATCTCGTATTCTGTCGCCAGCAGTTGTAGGACAGGAACATTATGATGTAGCTCGCGGCGTACAGTCTATTCTGCAGCGCTATAAAGAACTTCAAGACATCATTGCTATCCTAGGTATGGATGAGTTGTCTGACGAAGATAAACAAACCGTAAACCGTGCACGTAAAATTCAACGTTTTATGTCTCAGCCATTCCACGTTGCCGAGCAGTTCACTGGCTTCCCTGGAAAATATGTGCCGGTTAAAGAAACGGTACGTAGCTTCAAAGAAATTCTGGAAGGCAAGCATGACGATCTTCCGGAGGCGGCGTTCCTGTATGTAGGAACAATCGAAGAAGCGGTTGAAAAAGCGAAAAGCATGCAGTAGTTCAACCCTGATAATGGGGAGGGTTTCGTAAATGAATACAATTGAAGTCGAAATCGTTACTCCAGAACGGGTTGTCTACCGCGGAGACGCTCGCATCGTCGTAGCCAGAGGCGCAGAAGGGGATTTGGGTATTTTGCCCAATCACATTCCGATGGTTACTCCGCTTAAGATTGCTCCGATTCTGGTTAAGAAACACGATGGCGCAGATGATAAAATTGCGGTCAGCGGCGGTATGATGGAAGTTCGCAAGGATAAAGTAACGATTCTTGCGGAATCTGCCGAGCTTGCTGAAGAGATTGATGTAAACCGCGCAATAGCAGCAAAAGAGCGTGCCGAGCGCCGCCTTGCTGAAAGCGGAAAAGAAGATATTGATTTCAAACGTGCCCAGATGTCACTGCAACGCGCGATGACACGTCTTGATGTCGCTGGGAAGTAAATAAAGTATGATAAAAAAGCTCTCTTCGAGGATTTCGAAGAGAGCTTTTTTGCAGAAAAAGGACGATTGGTCGTGCCCGCGGTTTTTTCTTTACAGGATAACATTTGCTTTGTATGTTATAATGAGGAAAGGTTATTGTAGCAGATGATGTTCCTTGATAATATGTTCAAGCAGTTTTTCGCAAGAACGGCGAATGATCGTATATGTCTCAAGAAACGCTTCATCGCCGCGTGCCCATGGATCGGGTACATCTCCCGGACCTTCCGGATCGAATTCGCGCATCAGGTGAATATTTCCAGAGGTTAGGGCGCCTAACTGCCGAATATTGCTATGGTTTGTAGAATCCATGGCAATAACATAATCCCACTGGGTTAAATCGTTTGCTATGAACTGTCGGGCATATTGTCCGTTCAGTGAGATTCCATGTTTTTTTGCTATGCGTCTGGAACCCGGATCCGGAGGCTCGCCTGCATGGTAGCTTGCAGTGCCAGCTGAGTCGATCATGAAGTATTCACCCAATCCTTTTTCTTCCACCAGATGCCGAAACACTCCTTCCCCCAGTGGAGAGCGGCATATATTTCCCAAACAAACAAAGATGACACTAATTTTTTTTGTTTTCAAATAATCACTTCCTTATATAAATATGCTTTAATACATTGGCACACTTCTGTGGCCCAAGGCAGAAAAAAGAGGTTGAAGCTGGAAGCAATAACGCTGGACTTTTTAGTCGAAGCGCAAGACATCGTTAGTCTCTTGGCTTTAGCATTTCTTACCTTAATCTAGTAAAGCGTGTCAATATATTAAGTCACATACACATATAAATGTACCATAAGATTTGGGATTCCACTATTAGACAGTACCCAAGCCTTTTGGTATAATTGGATGGGATTTTCCACAATTTCCTGTTTTTTTGCTTGTTTTATTATAAAAAATTTACAAGTAAAGGTAGGGGGAAAGGTATGGCGACATTATACGCAAATAATTATTTCATTGTTGTCATTTTTCTCTCTCTAGGTGTTCTTTTGCCTGTGGTTGCGCTTACATTCGGGCGGCTTTTGCGTCCGAGCAATCCAACCGAGGAAAAGAGAAAAACCTATGAGAGCGGGGTTGACCCTGTAGGGTCCAGTTGGGTGCAGTTTAACGTTAAATATTATATTTTCGCTTTGTTATTTGTAATATTTGATGTTGAGACTGTATTTTTGTATCCGTGGGCAGTAGCTTATGATAGCCTTGGATTATTCGCACTAGTCGAAATGCTTATTTTTATTACACTGCTGATAATAGGGTTAATCTATGCCTGGAAAAAGAAGGTGTTGGAATGGAACTAAACTTGGAGAATATCAGCTTAGAGGAACGCAGAGAGCTTGAACGCAATGTGTTTTTCAGCACGGTTGAACAGTTGAAAGCCTGGGCACGTAGCAATTCGATCTGGCCGCTTACATTCGGGCTGGCCTGTTGTGCTATCGAAATGATGGGAACCGGAGGCGCTAACTGGGATACAGACCGTTTCGGCGTATTTTACCGGGCTTCACCGCGTCAGTCCGACTGTATGATCGTTTCCGGAACGGTAACGAAGAAGATGGCCCCTCTTGTCCGTCGCTTATACGACCAAATGGCCGAACCGAAATGGGTTATTGCTATGGGTTCCTGTGCTACGGCTGGTGGTCCTTATGTTCATTCGTACGCTGTCGTTAAAGGGGTGGATCAGATCATCCCGGTCGACGTATATATTCCGGGATGTCCTCCAAGCCCGCCTGCTTTAATTTATGGAATTAATAAATTGCAAGAGAAAATCCGATACGAAGCTAAAACCGGGAAGAAGGTGACCGGTGAATGAGCGAAGAGAAAAAGAAGCCTACGCCAGAAGAAAAAGCAAAGGCCGCTGCAGCTGCCAAAGCTGCCGCCGAAGCTAAAAGAAAGCGGATGGAAGCTGGAGCTGCGCAGTCCGCGCAAGGAGATGCTTCCGCTGAAGCTCCATCCAATACATCAGAAGCGGGCACAGAAGATATAGCAAAGGCCAAAGCGGATGCAGCCGCTAAAGCAAAAGCTGCTGCCGCTGCTGCTAAAGCAAAGGCGGCAGGTGAAACTGGTGGAGACGCGGATGCGAAGGCAAAAGCCGCAGCCGCTGCGAAGGCCAAAGCACAGGGAGCCACTGGTGGGGATGATGCGAAGGCAAAAGCCGCAGCCGCTGCGAAGGCCAAAGCACAGGGAGCCACTGGTGGGGATGATGCGAAGGCAAAAGCTGCCGCAGCTGCCAAAGCCAAAGCCGCAGCAGCCGCTGCTGCAAAGGCTAAAGCAACTGGCGGAGCTACCGGAGCGGAGGCGGAAGAACCCAAGAAGCCATCACCGAAGCAACCGGTACTGGATAAGATTGTGAAAGTTATAACAGAAAAATTTGGTACGGATGTGCTGGAGGATTCATATATTAATGAGCTTAGTGAGCATATTCCTACATTAATTGTTAAGAGAGAGAAGTGGCATGAGGTTGCCCGGTTCATGCATGATCATGAGGAATTGGCGTTTGATTACCTATCTCTAAGCCTCGGTGTAGATTATGAGACGTATATGGAATCTCTCGTTTATTTATACTCTTACAAGCATCGTAACAATGTATGCGTCAAAGTGAAGGTGGATCGAGATAACGCCAAGGTTTCATCCGTAATGGATATCTGGGCTGGTGCAGACTGGTTTGAGCGGGAAACGTATGACCTGCTTGGTATTACGTATGAAGGCCATGCCAACATGAAGCGAATTTTGCTTCCTGACACCTGGGTCGGACATCCGCTTCGCAAAGACTATGTACAATACGATGAGGAGGTATGAGGACATGAGCTCAAGCACAAAGCTACGAACGGAAGAAATGTTGCTCAACGTAGGTCCTCAACACCCGAGTACGCATGGGGTGTTTCGTCTGATTGTCAAAATCGACGGGGAAACGATTACGGAAGCTATCCCGGTTATTGGATACCTGCACCGTGGCACAGAAAAGCTGGCTGAAGATTTGAATTACACCCAGATTATTCCCTATACCGATCGGATGGACTATATTGCAGCGATGACGAATAACTACATGATGGTACATACGGTGGAAACATTGATGGGACTGGAGATTCCGGAGCGTGCGGAATATTTGCGCGTCATTGTAATGGAACTTCAGCGTGTAGCGAGTCACCTGCTTTGGTTTGGTACGTATTTACTAGATTTGGGTGCGCTCAGTCCATTGCTGTACGCTTTCGCAGATCGGGAGAAGATTCTCGCATTTTTCAACGAATTGTGTGGAGCACGTCTGACATATAATTATATGCGGGTAGGTGGCGTAAAGTGGGATGCTCCTGAAGGTTGGATTGAGAAGGTAAAAGAATTTGTTCCGTATATGCGTAAGCAAATTAATGATTACCATAAGCTTGTAACAGGAAACGAAGTGGTGATTAACCGGTTAACAGGAATTGGCGTTATTACGCAGGAAGATGCGATTAACTATTCACTGAGCGGCGTTCAGCTTCGTTCTACAGGTATGGCATGGGATTTGCGCAAGGATGCTCCATATTCTATATATGATCGCTTCAAGTTTGAAGTGCCAACAGAGACGGCAGGCGATTGTTTTGCCCGCTATAAAATCCGTTTCAGAGAAATGCAGGAGTCTCTTAATATCGTTGAGCAAGCACTTGAACAATTCCCGAAGGAAGGGGAAATCATGGCTAAGGTCCCGCGTGTGCTCCGTACGCCACAAGGAGAAGCATTTACAAGAATTGAAGCGCCACGCGGAGAGATTGGCTGTTATATTTCAAGCAATGGAAAAGATAAGCCGTATCGCATCAAGTTCCGTCGACCTTCCTTTGCAAATCTGCAAGTTCTTCCCAAGCTTGTCAAGGGACAGAACATCGCCGATATGGTAGCGATTCTTGGCAGTATTGATATTGTGCTTGGGGAGGTAGACGGCTAATGGGGGCTTATCTTGAACAAAGCTTTGGGCTCCAGAATAGTCTGGTGTTCATTCTTTCGGCAGTTGTCTTGCTGGCCATCGTACTTGGCTTTGTAACGTACTCGATTTATTTTCAACGCAAAATCCTTGGTTGGATGCAGCTGAGAATAGGCCCGAATCGGGTAGGTCCATTCGGTTTGCTGCAAACAGTGGCTGACGTATTGAAGCTATTGCTTAAGGAAGATATTATTCCGAAAGCTGCCGACAAACCGCTCTTTATCATTGCGCCTGTTATCGCCTTTGTGCCTGCTTTTGGGGTGCTTGCGGTTATGCCGTTCACTGATAAGCTGCATTTTGCCGATGTCGGGGTCGGACTTCTGTATTATATTGCCCTTTCTGGTATTACAGTGTTAGGGGTCATCACTGGCGGATGGGCATCAAATAATAAGTGGGCTCTTATTGGGGCGATGCGCTCCGCTGCCCAGATGATTAGTTATGAAATTCCACTTGTTATGTCTGTTGTTGGTGTCATTCTTATGACAGGAAGCCTGAATCTTATCGATATTGTCGAGAAGCAAAAAGAGATGGGCATGTGGTTTTTCATTCCGCAATTTTTGGGCTTCATTATCTTTATTATTGCACAGCTTGCCGAACTGAGCCGGACACCATTCGACCTAACGGAAGCAGAGTCCGAGCTTATTTCCGGCTATCATGTTGAGTATAGCGGATTTCGCTGGGCATTCTTCATGCTAACTGAGTATGTGTACATTTTTGCTATGGCATCCTTAACTACGGTATTGTTCCTGGGCGGATGGCTGCCACCGATTGAATATTTAAGCTTTATTCCCGGTATTATCTGGTTTGCGTTAAAATTTGTTGCGATTGTTTTCTTTATTTTCTGGTTGCAGGCTACGTTTCCTCGTATGCGTGTAGACCAGCTCATGCAGATGGGGTGGAAGGTGCTTTTGCCGCTTTCGCTTGTCAATATCCTGGTTACCGCTGTGTTAAAAACGGTCCTATAAAAGAGGTGATAGTATGCTAGGCTTTGCCAAGGGTATGGCTTACACATTCAAACAGTTAACCAAAAAGAAAGTTACCCATATGTATCCGGACCAAGAGATGGTTTGGCCGGAGCGTTTCCGTGGCATTCAGCATTTCGCCCCTGAAAAATGCATAGTGTGTAACCAGTGTGCCCGGATTTGTCCAACGAACTGTATTAATCTTATTGGGAAGAAGAGCGAGGATCCGAACAAAAAAGGAAAAGTTATCGACACGTATGATATTAACTTCGAAATTTGCATCTTGTGCGATTTATGTACAGAAGTATGTCCGACTGAAGCGATTGTGATGACGACTAATTTTGAACTGGCATCATACAGCCGTGACGAATTGTTTAAGAATTTGGAGTGGCTGGATGACAATAACACGAACGTGCGGGGAGGAGATGCGTAATGACAGGAGAGTTCATCGCATTTTTCATTCTTGCCCTGTTGACCATCGGGGGAGCGGTCTTCATGATTAGCTTCACTCGAGTTGTACATATGGTGGTGGCGCTGGCATTTACGTTTCTGAGCATCGCTGGCATATACGTGTTGCTGGAGGCTGAATTCGTCGGCATGGTACAAATTCTCGTCTATTCTGGGGCAATTTCGATTCTAATGCTGTTCGGAATTATGCTGACGCGTCACGATGCCTCGGAAGTTGAAGAAGGGAAAAATCCGGCGAAGTGGCTAATTCGCGTGGGAATTGCAGTGTTTTTTATTATTGTTTTCTTTGGAATTCAAAGCGTTCAGTGGAGCGACAAGCCAGCTGATTTCACACAAAAAGATAATGTCAAGGAAATCGGCGTGCAGATGTTTACCAATTATGTCATTCCGTTTGAAACGGTTTCCGTTCTTCTGCTAGTGGCGCTTGTCGGAGCGATTATTCTGGCTAAGAAGGAGGCGGAAGACGAATGAGTGTACCGATCACATCCTACTTATTGGTAGCGTTAATTTTATTCTGCATCGGTTTATATGGAGCACTGACCAAGCGTAATGCTGTGGTTATCCTGCTATCGATTGAGCTGATGCTGAATGCGGTCAATATTAATCTTGTCGCATTCGCCAAGTACGGCATGTTTCCGAATATTTCGGGACAAATCTTTTCGCTGTTTACAATTACGGTGGCGGCAGCCGAAGCAGCCGTGGGGCTGGCCATTCTCATCTCCCTATATCGCAACCGCAACACGGTACGGGTGGATGAGATGAACTTAATGAAGCGATAGAGAAAAGGACTGGTGATTATGGAAATGATAGCGAATGCCTGGCTTGTACCGTTCTTTCCGCTTTTAGCTTTCGTGCTGCTTGTTGCCTTCGGACGCCAGCTGAAAGAATCGGCGGCGTATGTTGGTATTCTTGCCACTGCTGCTTCGTTCGTAGTGGCGCTGCTAATATTTTTCGAGCGGTTTGGCGACGGCGCCAAGGACTATATTAATACTAGCTTTCACTGGATTACATTTGCTGGGCAAAAGATTACGATGGGCTTTGAAGTCAACCAGTTGAATGCTATGATGCTTGTAATCGTAACACTGGTGAGCATGCTGGTGAATATTTATTCCCGTGGCTACATGCAAGGGGATGAACGTTTCCCTGTATTTTATCAATATCTTGCCCTGTTCACCTTCTCAATGCTGGGCGTCGTGCTTTCACCGAACATTCTGCAGCTGTACATATTCTGGGAGCTTGTTGGAGTATGTTCATTTTTGCTTGTCGGGTTCTACTTCTATAAACCGGAAGCGAAGGCAGCGGCTAAGAAAGCATTCATTGTTACCCGTATCGGTGACGTAGGACTATTCATCGGACTCACCCTCACCTTTTGGTGGATGGGAAGCTTCAACTATAGTGATATCTTCGACAAAATCCAAACGGGCGCCGTGGAAGAGTGGAAGATTACGCTAATTGGTATTCTCGTATTTATTGGTGCGGTCGGTAAATCCGGCCAATTCCCGCTGCATACGTGGTTACCTGATGCGATGGAAGGCCCAACGCCTGTTAGTGCGCTCATCCATGCTGCAACAATGGTTGCTGCGGGTGTGTATTTGGTAGCCCGCATGTACGATTTATACCTTGCTTCTCCAATAGCGACTGAAGTTATTGCCTATGTAGGTGGATTTACCGCCATTTTTGCGGCTTCAATTGGTCTGACGCAAAGAGATATCAAGCGGGTTCTTGCATATTCCACCGTTAGCCAGTTAGGTTATATGATGCTGGCGTTAGGGGCAGCCAGTGCTGCTGGATATGTGGCAGGGACGTTTCATTTGATGACGCATGCATTCTTTAAAGCTCTATTATTCCTTGCTGCGGGCAGTGTTATACATGCTGTTCACACACAGGATATTTTTGAGATGGGCGGTTTATGGAAGAAGATGCGCATCACAGGCCTTGTTTTTTTAGTCGGATGTTTGGCGATTGCAGGTGTACCGCCGTTCGCAGGCTTCTGGTCGAAGGAAGAAATTCTTGTTGCAACGCTCACATCCGGTCATGTTGATCTCTTTATTATTGCTCTTATTGCAGCTTCGTTTACCGCATTCTATATGTTCCGTCTGTTCTTCCTCACATTCAGTGGGCAGGCACGGGGCGGCGCTGATGCGCATGAGTCTCCAGGCGTTATGACGATGCCGATGCTAGTGCTGGCTGTGTTGGCGGTTGTAGCCGGATTTATCAATACGCCGTGGAAGCCAGCACTCGGTGAATGGTTAACGAATGGATTTACGATGTTTAATGCAGGTGAGCATGGTGCAGAACATGCTGCACCGATTTGGGTGACGCTACTTGCGGTAGGTGTATCGGTCGCAGGTATTGCACTTGCCTGGTATATGTACGGCAAGGGAACAATCCCGAAAGGCGAGGGTGGAGTATTCTATCGTCTATCGTTCCGAAAATATTATATTGATGAACTATATAATGCTGTGTTTGTCAGACCGCTGCGTGCGTTTGGCAAAGGCATGTATGTGTTTGATGTATGGGTAGTGGACGGCCTGGTGCGTCTTGTTGCCGCGCTTACACGCGGCATAGGTGGTGTAGGCGCCCGAGTTCAGAATGGACAGATACAGACATATGGAGCGATTGCCTTTATCGGACTGGTATTGTTGCTTGCCGGTCTAACAATTGCAGGGGGGTATGTGGAGCAATGGCGAACTATTTTCTTACAATCCTAACGTTTTCACCGCTTTTGGGTGTGCTGCTGCTCGCCTTTGTTCCAAAAAGCCTGCCCGGCACAATCAAAGCGCTTGGCACTTTGGCCACGCTCGTTCCGCTCGTATTGGCTCTTATGCTATACGCCAATTTCAATTCTGCGGCAGAAGGTTTGCAGCTTGTGCAACAATGGAACTGGATTAACATTCCGGTTGGCGATCAGGCGATTCCGATTAATTTTGAAGTCGGTATAGATGGTCTGTCGATGCCGCTTCTTGTGTTAACTACAGTGATTGCTACGATATCGGCTCTTGCAGCACTGACTGTTAACAAGCGGTGGAAAGAGTTCTACATTTTATTTTTAATCGTAGAGATGGGGATGCTGGGCGTCTTTACGTCTGCTAACCTGTTTCAGTTCTTTATTTTCTTTGAATTTACGATCATCCCGATGTTCTTCATGATGGGGATTTGGGGCTATAAGGATCGGGAGAAAGCTTCAATGAAGTTTTTGCTGTATAACGGTGTTGGATCAGCGATTATGCTGATCGTATTCGTAGCGCTGTTTATTTTGATGGGGACATTGAATATGGAAGAAATTAAGCAATTGCTTACCAGTCCGATGTCACCGCGCAATGTGCCTGATATGCAAGGTTTCATTCCGGAAAGTCTGCGTCTGGGCCTGTTCCTTGCACTTTTGGCAGCCTTCGCGATCAAAATCCCTATCGTTCCATTTCATACGTGGATGTTGAAAGCATATCAGGAGGCCCATCCGGCTGTCATCATGATTTCATCCGGTGTGTTAATTAAAATCGGGGGCTATGCGTTGATTCGCATGAATGCAGCATTTTTTCCGGAATGGATGGAGCAGCTCTCAACACTCATCGCGGTGCTAGGCGTTATCAATATTCTGTATGGTGCGGTTCTTGCGCTCGTTCAGGATGAATTGAAGCTAATGCTGGCGTATTCCAGCGTCAGTCATATGGGGATTGTGTTGCTTGGTCTTGCAGCGATGAACGCCGAAGGGTTTCAGGGTGCGATTTTCCAGATGGTATCGCATGGGTTGATTGCCGCGCTTATGTTCTACATAGTCGCGCTTATCCATGAGCGAACAGGCACAAGCAATATTCGGGAGCTGGGCGGCCTTGCGAAATCAATGCCGATAATTAGTGGCATTCTGCTTACAGCTATGATGGCATCTGCCGGACTTCCAGGAATGTCCGGGTTCATTAGCGAGTTTATGTCGTTTGTCGGCTTGTTCGGTACAAAGCCGATTATTGCCGCCATCGGCGCCCTTGGCATTATCCTGACAGCGGTATATTTGCTTCGTGCGACGCTTGGTGCAACGTTCGGACCGATTCAGCAGAAACACGAATCGTTATCTGACGCACAAGCGATCGAAGTCGTGCCAATGGTTGTTCTGTTAAGCCTGGTCATCTTAATCGGCATATATCCTGCTGTATTGAGTGAACCGCTACAGACAACGCTGCAAAATATCGTGCCAAGGATAGGAGGGTAAAACCGATGAATGGTGCTAGTAAATGGGGTAATCTTGCTCAATATGATTGGACAGTGATGAGCCCTGAATTTACCATACTAGGTGTCGCTACACTCCTCTCGCTGCTCGATTTGGTGATGAATAAAAATTCCGATCGGCGTATTCTCGCCTGGATCGGTTTTATTGGAATCCTTATTGCGGGATACTTTGTAGTTCAGAACACCGGTCAAAACGTCGTGTCCATTCTAAACGACATGTATCGTCTGGATGGATTCGCTAATGCGTTCAAGCTCATTTTCCTGGTGGGCGTGGCATTCGTGTTTCTTATTTCTATCAGCTATGTGGATGAGAAACAAAATGTAAAGCATTCAGGTGAATATTATTATTTGATGCTCATGGCACTGCTTGGCGCCATGTTGATGGCTTCCTCTGCTGATTTAATTACGTTATTTGTAGGGCTTGAGCTTCTTTCGATTGCTTCCTACATTATGGTCGGTACAAGAAAGAACCATATTCAATCGAATGAATCAGCATTTAAGTATGTTGTATCAGGAGGAATTGCCTCCGCCGTGACGCTGTATGGGATGTCGTTCATTTATGGACTTACTGGTTCGACGAATCTTTATATCATGGCTGAACGACTGTCTAACGTGTTCCAGAACGGCTTTGATTTTCTTGTGTATCTATCATTTTTTCTGATGCTGGTTGGGCTTGCATTTAAAATTTCTGCGGTTCCTTACCATATGTGGGCGCCCGATGTATACCAGGGAGCGCCAACGCCGATCACCGCCTTTTTGTCTGTCGTGTCGAAAGCAGCGGGGTTTGCGATTATTCTGCGCATTTTCCTGATTATCTTCGGCAATCTAGTGAACCTGGATATGACGAATGGACAACAAAGCTCTGTTCTAGTAGATACGCTCGGTCTTTATATCGCGATTGTTGCGGGTGCGTCTATGATTATCGGGAATACATTGGCGATGCGTCAAGTCAATATAAAACGAATGATGGCGTACTCCGGCATCGCGCAGGCGGGATATTTACTTGTTCCATTTGCGACGCTTACAGTGTTGATGTTCGAGCAAACCATTTTCTATCTGGTGGCGTACTTGCTGGCTAATATGGGTGCCTTTGCGATTATTATGCTGGTGAACCGTGATCGGCAGACGGAGGACGTGAAATCATTTGCTGGATTGTACCATCGAGCGCCGTGGATGGCGATAGCGATGACCTTCTTCTTGTTATCGCTTGCCGGACTCCCGATTAGTGCTGGCTTCTTCGGCAAGTTCTATATCTTTATGAGCACGATTGTGCACAGCAGTTATTGGTTGGCCGGCATTATGCTGGCGACAAGTGTCGTTTCGTATTTCTACTATTTTAGTGTGATTCGTCAGATGTACATGCGGCCGGGTCAGACGGAAGCACCGCTGAAAGTGCCGTTCACTATTGCAGCAGTCGTACTGGTTGCACTGGCGGGAACCATTGCGGTCGGTATTATGCCTGACCCTGTATTGCAGTATATTCATCATAACTTTCCGCTTCAGCAAATGTTCCAGGCTAGTGGACAGTAGAATGAATCTACAATCAGCGGGGATTCTCTCCTTCCCCCACTGTGCTTCTTTGTCCTCTCAAGCGTAGAGGTAGGGTGCTTACTGCCCGTTAAACGGAGGATAAAAACGGAATACGTTTGGTGAAAATGTTCCCCAATGCTGATTGTGATACAATAGGCGGGGAACATTTTTTTTGGGGAAGAAAAGCAAGGAAGAAAGAAGGAGGAACCTAATGATGGCAATAGCCGGAGTGATTAATATTTTACTTTCGCTTGTGTTTATCGCATTAAGTTTTTGGGCATTACAGGCGTTTCGCTTTGACCTGTTTGTAAGCAATCCGAAAGGACCCCGGGCTATATTATTGCAAATTTTTTTATCGATCTTCATCGGACACGGTGTAGCTTCGTTTTTTACCGAATATTTCGGTTGGACGCAGCTTTTGCGACAGTTTTTCTAACGTTCGGGCAGTATAGACCTCCCGTTTTTCGCGCAGAATAAGAGTAAATCAGAGAAACGGGAGAGGGATATAAATGAATACGAAGGAAACGTGGAAATATACGCTTTTTGCGGTTTGTGCCGCTGCTGTGCTATTAGGATCGCCGCTGCTTGCCGGAACTGTTTCGCTGTCTGCTGCCGCCTCTCAGAAGCAAACGGTGGAGTTGGCAGTAGCTGATATGTCAGCCTTGCTTATGGCTGTGAAAAAAACGGATGCAAGCATACAGGAAGTCCAAGCGCGTGTAAAGCGGGAAGGCCTTCGTTTTCAGACCGAGCAGGAAGCAGAGCTTTTTTTGCAAGCCATTGCCAAAGATTTAGATATTAGGGCATGGACCAAAGAGATGAAGGAAGGGATGCGTATTTATCGCGCTGCATCCGAAAATGAAGCGGGAGTCGAACGGGAAATATATGTGAGCTTGTATACCTCGGGCAGCAAAAGCGAAATTGTGGCAGGTTCAGCTTTAACTCTTCGGGGTAAAGAAAATCAAGTGCCAGTGCTTAAAGCCATGATGGAGAGCTATTTGCAAATCTTTGCAAATAGTTCAGAACTACCGCAAATTATCTCTTGTGTTAGAGGAAAATATAATGGTAAACTGGAAAATGACTTGCAAAAGAAGAAAGCCAGTCAGTTACTGGCTGCTCTTAAAGGAACAATGGTTGAAAGTTTGGAAGAAGAAACGGTCCTTAGCTATTCAGCTTATTCGCCCCTATTTCATACAGTTGTTGAAACGAACCAGCGAACCATGAACTTGCAAGTTGCAGCACATTATGATACGTACATGCAAGGAACAATGATAACAGTAGGAATACCAATCATTACAGTGGAATACTAGCAGGACGCGGGGGGAAATGTAACGTGGATAAGATTATTATCCGGGGTGGACAACGTCTATCCGGAAAAGTACGGGTGCACGGCGCGAAGAATGCCGTACTTCCCATCATCGCAGCATCAATCTTAGCAGAAGATGGTACAAGTATAATCCATGAAGTACCTAGCCTAGATGATGTGTATACAATCAGCGAAGTCATTCGCGCATTGAATGTAAATATAAAATATGATAGTAAGGCTGAGACGCTGACAGTAGACGCCAGTAACCTGTCAGAGGTGGAAGCGCCTTATGAGTGGGTTCGCAAAATGCGTGCCTCTTTCCTTGTTATGGGATCGCTTCTGGCTCGTAAAGGACAGGCGAGAATTCCACTGCCGGGTGGATGTGCCATTGGTTCGCGAGGAATTGATCAGCATTTGAAAGGCTTTGAAGCGATGGGCGCGAAAGTCGAGATTGGCCAAGGTTACATTTTGGCCAGTGTGGACGGTCGTCTGAAAGGAACGAAGATTTATCTCGACATTCCAAGCGTAGGTGCAACAGAAAACATTATGATGGCGGCAACATTGGCTGAAGGCACAACCGTTATCGAAAATGTAGCGCAAGAGCCTGAAATTGTCGATTTGGCCAACTATCTGAATGCAATGGGAGCGCGGGTGCGCGGAGCCGGAACGGATACCATTCGCATTGAGGGTGTAGAACGTCTTGTCGGTGCCGTACATAGCGTAATTCCTGACCGTATTGAAGCGGGAACTTTTATGGTGGCAGCAGCAATTACACGTGGTGACGTATTCATCGAGAATGCGATTGTTGATCACCTGAAGCCTGTTGTAGCAAAGCTGCGTGAGATGGGCGTCGTCATTGATGAGGAAGAGAACGGCGTGCGAGTGTATTGTAATCCGGAACTTAAGTGCGTAGATGTAAAGACGCTGCCGCATCCGGGATTTCCGACGGATATGCAGGCCCAGTTCATGGCCGTTATGCTGTCCGCAAAAGGCAGCAGCATCATTACAGAGACCGTTTTCGAAAACCGCTTTATGCATGTAGATGAGTTTAAGCGGATGGGCGCCAACATTAAAATCGAAGGGCGTAGCTCTATTATCAGTGGGGAAGCACATTTGACCGGTGCTAAGGTAAAAGCAACGGACTTGCGGGCAGGGGCTGCATTAATCCTGGCTGGCTTGATTGCGGAAGGCGAAACCGAGCTTACCGAACTGCACCATATAGATCGCGGATATGTGGACATTGTCAGCAAACTGCGTGGATTGGGTGCAAACATTGAACGACATAGCACACCGGTTGTACAGCTTGTAAAAGATGAAAGTGAGAAGAGCGGTGAGATGGTCGTAACGGCTTCATCAAAAGCATCGCTTGCTTAATTTGATTCATACACGTATTTATATTTTCGTATTTGCAAAAAAGACCCTTCAGGGAGTGTTGAGGCTCCGGAAGGGTCTTTTTTCTCTGTATAGGAAAGTATAGCCCGCGAGTTTTCTTATTGCATATCTTTCTGTTAGACCGCATAGATTTATAAAGTAAGTTGTCCAACTGGCAGTCGGAAGGGAGAGAATGATGAAACAGATTGTGTACGCAATCGCCGCTATTGTCATAATCTTGCTTGCTGTTCCTTCGATGCTCGTTCTCATATACCAGGCACCTGCCGAGCGTCCGGTACAGCAGGTAGCAGAAGAGAAAGGCACCCCCATGTCACCTGCCGTACAAAAACAAATAAAACATATCGACTTTTCTGTGCGTGTCTTCCGGGTAGGAACAGGAAAGATTGATACAGTACCGCTAGAAGAGTACGTAATGGGAGTAGTAGCAGGAGAAATGCCAGCGGAATTCGAGATAGAAGCATTGAAGGCTCAGGCGATGGCAGCAAGAACATATATTACCCTTCGCCTTGCGAAAAAGGATTTTAAGGACGTACCTAAAGATGCGCATGTAACCGATACGGTCAAGCATCAGGTTTATATGGATGACAAGCAGAAGCGGGAGCGCTGGGGCAGTGCTTATACATGGAAAGAGGCGAGAATCCGCCAGGCAATTGAACAAACAGCGGGACAAGTTCTTACCTACCAGAATGAACCGATTAACGCCACGTTTTTCTCAACAAGTAATGGATACACAGAGAACTCGGAAGATTACTGGGAGACTAGAATTCCTTATTTGCGCAGTGTCAAGGTCCCGTGGGACAACATATCACCGAACTATGAAGAAACGGTGACTATGACGGTCCAGCAGATGGAGAAGAAACTAAAAACAAAGATTGCGCAACCTGCTGCGGCAGGGGGCAATACATGGCAGAAGGTGCTCTCGCGTACAGCCGGTCAGCGGGTAAAGGAAGTCAAAATCGGAGATAAGACCTTTACCGGACGCGAAGTGCGGACAATGCTCGGGCTAAAGTCCTCGCATTTTGCGATGAGCATCGAAAATGGTAAGGTGAAAATCCGTACGCTAGGATATGGCCATGGCGTTGGGATGAGCCAATGGGGCGCCAATGGCATGGCGAAAGAAGGAAAAACGGCTGAAGAAATCGTGTCGTATTTCTATAAAGGCGTACAAATCGAGAGCGCAGAGAAGTGGATAAAATAACAAAGAAGCGTTTTGCGCGAACGCTTCTTTTCTTTCGCTCACTTATAAGGAACGAAAAGGATTGTATTGTGGTTTAGAATAGGAGAAGAAGAGCTTAGAAACAACCTGTGCCCATCTGTCTCATCTTTTATACAAAAAATTTCTTCCGTATGTTTATTCGCCTCGCTTCCTGTCAACACTGATTGCTGAGGTGATAAAACAATGGATGAACAAAAAAAATCGACTACATCCTCCTCCCCCGTCCAAAAAGTGAAACGTGGTGGCTGGAGGCGCATAATGGGCAAGAAATGGATTTTTCCCGCAATGTATCTAGGCGCAGCTGCTATCATCCTCGCGGGCGTAATGTGGTATCAAAATAGCAAGGACTTTACGACGAAACTGGCAACACCGCAGGCGGCTCCTTCAAAGCCATCTGCGCCGACACAAGTAGCTCAGGGCGGCAATGAGCAGCAGCCTGCTGTTCCGGTTAATGCGGACGATGGCAAATTGGCCTGGCCGACTAAATCAGAAGCCACAGAGAAGGTGATGGGGTATTTTGATGATGCGTCTGATAAGAAAGACCAGGAGGCAGCCCTCGTCCAGTTTGACAATTCCTACTGGCCTAATACGGGTATTGCCATTGCAGCCAAAGACAAAAAGTCATTTGAAGTTACAGCTGCGGCAGCAGGCAAAGTAGTAAAGTCAGAACGCGACCCGATGCTTGGCTATCAGGTTGAAATCGAGCATAAGGATGGTCTTTCCACTGTATACGCCAGCCTTGAAGACACCAAGGTGAATGTAGGCGATACGGTAGATCGCGGAGCGGTACTCGGCATGGCTGGACGCAATGTGTTCGAGAAGGATTTCGGCATTCATCTTCATTTTGAAGTTCATAAGAACGGAGAAGCAGTGGCGCCGGAACAATATTTAAAGAAAACGGATAACATGACGCAAGCAAAATAAAAAGAAAATACGAGAAAATGAAGAAAAAAGGCTGAATAGTACATGCTATCAGCCTTTTTTCGCATATATAAGCCCTTGCCCCAATATAATGTATCAGACCAATGACCAATTAGCTTAGGAGGCGAGAGGCGTGCACGATTACATCAAGGAGCGAACGATGAAAATCGGTCACTATATTGTGGAAACCCGGAATACCGTTCGCAAGATTGCCAAAGAGTTTGGCGTGTCGAAAAGTACGGTGCACAAAGATTTGACAGAACGGCTCCCCGAAATTAATCCGGAACTTGCGAATGAAGTCAAAGAAATCCTTGAATATCACAAGTCTGTCCGCCATCTTCGGGGAGGGGAAGCAACGAAGATCAAGTACAAGCGCAAAAGCAAATCATACCGAAAGGAGGAAGCCGAAGAGCTTGCCTAGGTAAAAATTCTCCTTGTTACAGGACAATATGCGTAGTACAATATTCTGATGATATAACAGTTACAGGGAGGCTCTCACATGTTGGGCAAAGATATCGGAATAGATTTGGGCACGGCCAACGTCGTTATCTATGTGAAAGGCAGCGGTGTTGTGCTTGATGAACCATCGGTCGTAGCGATTGATAGCATGACAAAGCGAGTATTGGCTGTTGGAGAAGAGGCGCGTCGGATGGTCGGTCGGACACCGGGCAACATTGTTGCTATTCGTCCGCTGCGAGAAGGAGTAATTGCAGACTTTGATATTACGGAAGCAATGCTTAACCACTTTGTGAAGAAGATAGGCGTGAAAGGGTTCATGGCGCGGCCGCGCATTTTGATTTGCACCCCAACTAACATTACATCTGTTGAGCAGAAGGCGATTCGGGAAGCGGCACAGCGATGCGGAGCGCGAGAAGTGTTCCTTGAAGAAGAACCAAAAGTGGCCGCTGTAGGCGCCGGAATGGATATTTTCCAGCCGTACGGCAATATGGTGGTCGATATGGGCGGTGGAACAACCGATGTAGCCGTGCTCTCTATGGGAGACATCGTCACCGCCTCTTCTATTAAGATGGCAGGGGACAAGTGTGACGTTGCAATTATGAAGTATATTAAAGACAAATACAAGCTCCTCATCGGCGAACGGACCGCTGAAGATATCAAGATTCAAATCGGTACCGTTTTCCCTGGATCGCGCAAGGATGAAATCGATATTCGCGGCCGCGACATGGTCACTGGGCTTCCACAGACACTTAATGTAACATCTGCTGAAATATGTGAAGCGCTACAAGAAGTAGCACAAGCCATTGTAATTGCCTCGAAGAATGTACTGGAGCGTACGCCGCCTGAATTGTCCGCTGATATTATCGATCACGGTGTTATGCTGACGGGCGGAGGGGCGCTATTACACGGGCTTGATCGCCTGCTTGCAGAAGAGTTAAAGGTGCCTGTTATGATTGCAGACAACCCTATGGCATGCGTGGCGATAGGAACCGGTATTATGCTGGAGAATTTGGACAAGTCCCCGCAGCATTCCGGACAAAAAGGCCGCAAAAAGATATTTTCGTAGTATGTATACTCATACTTTTTCTGGTATGATGTTGCTATAGTGAAAAGAAGTGCTTATTCTGTTTTTTTGCCCGCTATGCAAGCTATCAGTGACGTATATGACATTAACGTCGTTTTATAAGAAAGTAAGGTGAAAAAAGATGCTGCGAGGATTAGACGCCGCCGCTTCCGGTATGATTGCCAATCAGGCGCGGCAGGACGCATTGACGAATAACCTGGCGAACGTAAATACGCCGGGCTACAAATCTGATAATTCGACATTTCGCACATTTCCCGAGCTTCTCCTCGAACGTATCCGCGATACGAACAGTGGAGTGGCCGGGCTGCCGGCACTTCCGGGGCCAAAGCAAGTGGTTGGACGCATCTCCCATGGGGTGTACAATCAGGAATTGGTTCCGAACTTCATACAGGGCGATATAACCGAGACTGGCAAGGTCCTTGACGTTGCGTTGGTCGATGAAGGACTGCCGACTGTAGAAGTGGACGGAAAACAAGTGCAGCCGCGGATGTTTTTCGCAATTCATAAGCCTGGGGAGAATGGAGAACTTCAGACATATTACACACGCAGCGGGAACTGGTCAATGAATGCCCAGGGACAGCTGACGACCATTGAAGGCTATCCTGTATTGGATATAAATAATCGACCGATTAATTTGCGTGCGCTTCTCGGTGACGCGCCGTTAAATAAAAGCAATCTACAACTGACACCCGGAGGTCAATTGATTGCACCGGGCAATCCGAATGCAGCACCTGTACAGCTGGGAATATATCGTGTGAATAATCCGGCTGCCAATCTGGTAAAAGAAGCCGACACCGCTTTTCGATATTCCGGTAACGGTGCACCGACTCTATACAATCCGATGATCGATTCTTCCATTGTGGTTAAGCAAGGATATGTGGAACGCTCCAATGTAGATGCGGGCCGGACGATGATCGACCTGATGACCGTACTACGAAGCTATGAGTCGAACCAACGGGTGCTGCAGGCATATGATATGACACTTCAGAAGTTGAACGAAGTGGGTAAAATTTAACGGGTAGGTGTAAGGTATGAATCATTCAATGATTAATGCTTCGGCTGGTATGCGAGCTATGCAGCAGCGTGTAGATACGATTGCGAATAATATGGCCAACTCCGATACAGTAGGGTATAAGAGCCAGGATACAGCCTTTGCCTCCCTTTTAATCCGGAATTTGAACAATCAGCCATATGCCGCACAGGAGCCGAACCGGATTACACCATTTGGCACACGTCCGGGCTTTGGTGCAAAGGAAGCAGTAGTTCAGACGAATTTCGAGCAAGGGTCAATTAAGACGACCGATGAGCCGACCGATCTGTACCTTAAAGGTGAAGAATCATTTTTCCGCGTACAGCGTACAACTGATAGCGGAGAGCAGGTCGTGTTATTTACGAGAAATGGGAACTTCAAGCTGATGCCTGTAAATGGCAGACAGGCGCTTGTCACAGAATCGGGAGACCCGGTGATGGACAATAGCGCCAACCCTAAACCGATTTCCATTCCGGCCGGAGCGACCGACTTCAAAGTCAGATTGGACGGACAAGTTACGTATCGACTTGGTGATGTGGAACAAACAGGGCCACGCATCGGCGTATATAGTATCCAGAATCCGAATATCCTAAATCATGCAGGGGAAAATTATTACCAGCTTTCGCCTGGACTACCGCTAAATCAGCATGCGCAGCTAAGCAATGCGGATGGCACGGCGATGCCGGAGGGAGTAGCCGTGCACCAGGGTGCACTAGAGATGTCCAATGTCGATCTGCGCAAAGAGATGGCGAGTCTTATTGAAGCACAACGTGCGCTTCAGTTCAACGCGCGGGCACTATCTTACAACGATCAGATGATGGACATTACCAATCGAATTTTTAGAGGTTGATAGAATGTCAGAACAGCAAAAAACATCTTATAGGGCTGCATCATCTGCTGCAGCCGCGCAAGAAGCACCCAGGAAGAAGGCGGCCAGAAAGAAAGCAAAGCGGAGAGCAGGTATGCCGCTGCTTTTAAAAATCATGCTTGTGCCTTTTCTTCTTGTCATCGCCCTGCTGGCAGGACTTATTACCGGCTACAGTATTATAGGGAACGGCTCAGCCGTCGATGTTTTTGATTTAAATACGTGGAAACATATGTATGATCTCGTTTTTGGGTAAAAGAGTATGTTTTCTTATGCAATAAAACATCGAGGCAAGATGGCAGGCGATTCGATTTTACATCTAATCCCATGTCTCTTGCCTCTTATTTGTTTTATGTTTGGATGTATAATAGAAAGGCATTACTTTTTTGTGGCTACAGATGAAAACAGAAAGGATCGATGAGAGTGGAGAGAGATAAACAGTGGGAGCTGCTGCATATCCTGGAGGAGAACAGCCGACGCTCCGCAGAGACAATTGCAACAATGCTGGATACTACGGTAGAAGACGTCAAAGAAACAATCGCTAAACTGGAAAGCGAAAAAACAATTATTAAATATCCCGCGATTGTTAACTGGGAGAAAGTGCACGCTAATGACCTCGTCACAGCAATGATTGATGTAAAGGTGACACCGAAGCGTGAAGTAGGTTTTGATGATGTGGCCGAGCGCATCTATCGCTTTCCTGAAGTGCAGTCCGTTTATCTCATGTCAGGTGCATACGACTTATCTGTCGTTATCGAAGGAAAAACGATGCGTCAGGTTGCTCAATTCGTATCTGAAAAATTGTCTGCGCTTGATTCCGTCATTTCGACGACCACGCATTTTATCCTTAAGAAATATAAACATGACGGTGTTATTTTAGAACAGCCAGAAGACGATAAAAGGATGGTTGTTACGCCATGAGTATATCCAAAGTTGCCAACAGCCGCCTGTCTCGTACGATTCAATCCATTCCACCGTCCGGCATTCGCCGCTTTTTTGAATTGGCATCATCCATGGAGGGTGTCATTTCTCTTGGGGTAGGGGAACCGGATTTTGTCACACCGTGGAATACGCGTGAAGCCGCAATCTCATCGCTTGAACGCGGTTATACAGCATATACATCCAATAGTGGCCTGTACGAATTGCGAGAGGAAATCTGTAAATATCTCGATTCTTCGTTCCAAATCTCCTATGAGCCGGATAAGGAAGTAGTCGTGACAGTAGGGGCCAGTGAAGGAATTGACCTGGCGCTGCGCGCAATTCTCGATCCTGGTGATGAGGTACTCGTGGTAGAGCCGTGCTACGTATCATATGACCCGGTTGTCCGCCTGGCGGGAGGTGTTCCGGTTGCGGTACAGACTACGCTCGAGCAGCAGTTCAAGCTGACACCGGAACAGGTTGAGGCGAAGATTACGGATCGGACGAAAGCGATTATTTTCTGCTTTCCGAATAATCCGACAGGCTCTATTATGACCAGGGAAGAACTGGCCGCACTCGCAGCAGTTTTTGCCCGACACGATTTAGTTGTTATTTCTGATGAGATTTATGCGGAGTTGACGTATGACACGAATCATACGAGCCTTGCTTCACTTCCGGGTATGAAAGAACGTACGATTCTGCTGTCAGGTTTTTCGAAGGCGTTTGCTATGACGGGCTGGCGTATTGGCTATGCAACCGGACCGGAAGATATCATTCAAGCTATGGTGAAGATTCATCAGTATACGATGCTCTGTGCTCCGATTATGGGGCAGATAGCGGCTCTGGAATCGCTCCGTCACGGTATGGAAGCAAAAGAGCGAATGATCGAAAGCTACCGTCAGCGTCGTAATTATGTAGTGAAATCATTTGAGCAAATCGGTTTGTCCTGCCATAAACCGGAAGGCGCGTTTTATGCATTTCCTTCCATTGCTTCAACAGGTATGCCGGCGGAAGAATTCGCTGAGAAGCTGATTCTTGAACAGAAGGTAGCGGTTGTTCCTGGACATGTATTCGGTGACGGAGGAGCGCAGCACATCCGCTGTTCCTATGCTACTTCATTGGAAAATCTGGAGATCGCTATTGACCGTATGGATTCGTTTTTGCGGGCGCAAAAATAAGGCAGTTTGAAAGGGCGCCTCGGTGCTTATTTAAGAATTTTTCAACTCCTACTTCGTTCCCCGTATTTTAAAGAAGAGAGGCAAACAATGCCTCTCTTTTTTTGCTTTAAAAAGACAAGAAATGATAAAAAAACCGGAAAATCATGAAAAAACTCTACTTTTTTTCGCTATTTCTCCCCCTAATTATCTGGGCGAAAACTCATAAAATTTTTATTGTCAAGGAAGAAAGTCGGAATTATAATGCCGGCTTTTTTGTTTTTTGATTGAAAAAAGGTTTGAAGTATTGCCATACAGGGAAAAATAGGCTTTTTTTGTCAATATGAATGAGAAGTGGTTTCATATTTTTTTAACAAAATGATCACATAAAAACAACGAAATGTTATTAAAAAAGCAAAAATACGAACCGTAGATAGAATATTTAGAATTATCAGTTGGTATGAAATGACCAAATAAAGCAAAGCAAAATACAATCTTTGTATCATTTTTCATTTTTGTACCTTGGTATATAGTGGTGTACGTGAAGGACATCAACAGAAAACTTAAGAGAGGAATTGGAGGATGCCACAACAAGAGGAAACAATGAATGTACGAGAAGTTGTCACTACTCTTCGAAAGCGATTCTGGATGATTGTTCTCGTTACGCTGTTTTTTGTCGCAACAAGCGCAGGGATTACGTATCTGATTATGACACCGGTCTATCAGGCGAAATCGGAACTGTTGGTGAACAAATCACAGGAAGGGAATAAGCCGGGAACGATCTCCCGCAATGATATTGAATCCAATCTTCAATTGATTGAAACATATAGCGTCGTAATGAAAAGTCCACGTGTAATGGATAAAGTGGCGCAGAAAATGGGAGAACCGAACCGCACTTCCGCTCTTACTGGACAAATTAATGTTTCGGCGGTCAAAGATTCGCAAGTCATCTCCATCGAAGCGAAAGACCCGGACAAGCAAAGGGCAGCTAAACTGGCGAATACTGTCGCACAAACCTTTCAACAAGAGATCGTCACGATTATGAACGTAGACAACGTACAGATCCTTACGCAAGCGAAAGCGGAGGCCATCAAAGCGCCGGTACAGCCGAAGCCAGCCGTGAATCTGGCGGTTGCCTTTGTAATTGGTCTGATTTTCTCGGTTGCATGCACGTTCTTGCTTGAGTATTTGGACAATACGCTAAAGACGGAAGAGGATATCGAACATCATTTGAACGTGCCGGTTATCGGCTCGATTGCCGTGATTGAATCGGATGAAAAAACGAGTGTTCATAGTCTTGAAGAAAAACAAACCCATGTAGCGGCGGCAGGTGAAAACTCATGAGTACAGTTGGAACAGCAAGCAAACGATACGAAAAGCTGATTACGCATTGGGACCCGAAATCCCCGGTTTCAGAAGCGTATCGAACCCTTCGTACGAATATTCAGTTTGCAGGCATAGATGAAGAGGTTAAGTCTATTCTAGTAACCAGCACCGGCCCGGAAGAGGGCAAGTCTACGACCTCAGCGAATTTGGCGGTTGTTATGGCACAGGCAGGCAAACATACGCTGTACATTGATGCAGATCTGCGTAAACCAACCGGACATCAGACGTTCCATCTTCCGAATCGTCACGGATTGACCAATTATCTGGCAGGGCAGATTCCCCTGGAGAGCACAGTGCAAGAGACCGGAATTAAGAACCTGTTTGTTATGACTGCGGGTCCTATTCCGCCTAATCCTGCGGAGCTTCTCGGCTCGAAGAAAATGAGAGCGGCGATGGAGGAGCTGTATAAGCACTTTGAAGCGATCATTCTTGATACACCGCCGACGCTTGCGGTAGCAGATTCCACCATTCTGGCAAGGCTTGTGGACGGCTGTATTCTAGTGGTTAATTCAGGTAAAACGAACCGCGATATGGCTAAGAGAGCGAAACGACAACTGGAAAGTACGAACACGCGTCTACTCGGCGTCGTATTGAATAATAAGAAGATGAAGCGAAACGATGACTACTATTACTATCAAAAGTAATAGCAACCACACTTCCCTGTCAAAAATCCAGAGTGGGTCGTTATCACACCGTGCCCCAAACGGGCGTCGGTTCGTCTCCCGCACAGAAGCGTAGAGGGCGTCGGTTCGTCTCCCACACGGAAGCATAGAGGGCCGCTTTTTGCCTCAGCCAGGCGGGACTGCAAAACATCTGGGTAAACGCGAAGAGGGAGACAATTGCCGTCCTCTTTCGCCTGGCTGGGGCATACGCTCGGGAAGGGAGACGAAAGGCTGTCCCGTTGTGGTGGCCTTTTCCTCTTTGGACATCAACAGGTGTTGTAATTTATATAAGAAAGGGGAGCGGGAATGAATGTAGACATTCACAGTCATATTTTATGGGGGCTTGATGATGGAGCCCAAAGTCCGGAAGAGACACTAGCGTTGGCGCGTGATGCGGTACAGAACGGTATCACGCATGTCATCGCCACTCCGCATCATATGGACGGTAAATATGAGAATCCTGCATCTTCTATCATGCAGCGGGTGGACGAAGCTAATTGCCTGCTTGCAGAACATGAAGTACCGCTTGCCATTCTTCCGGGAATGGAACTGCACCTTTATGGTGAAGCTGTGCGGGACTTCCAAACGGCGGAGCAGACGCTGCTAACACTAAACCATACCGGACTATACGTGCTGCTGGAACTCCCGTATGATCACGTTCCAGTGTATACAGAGCGTCTTCTGTTCGATTTGCAGATGGAAGGCTATATCCCGGTTATTGCTCATCCGGAACGAAATCATGCAATACGGGAGCGGCCATCGACTTTGTATCGCATGGTCGAGAGAGGTGTACTTGCTCAAGTAACGGCAGCAAGTGTTGCCGGGGAATTCAGTGACAGATATCGAGAAATTTCACGGAAGCTTATCGAGCATAACTTAATCCATTTCATCGCTTCTGACGCACATAATATAACACGGCGTAGATTCGCCTTGAAAGCGGCATACGAGTGGATCGATCATAAGCTTGGACAGCAGTATACACGCTTTTTTCAGGAGAATGCATGCCGGCTGATTTTCGGACAGGATATTGCGGCACCATCCCCGCTTCCTTTCACAGGAAAAAAGAAGCGTAAAAAATTCTTGGGACTGTTCTAATGCATCTGTGCATGAATAGTCAGGTAACTGCCTGCTGCACCTCTATCACTGCAGGCACTCGGCCATGCTGTGGGCATGAAGCGCAAAACAAGGCAATGCCTTAGACGTTCATCGTCAAGGGTATGGTGTGAGGTCGGGTTAAATGCCCAAAAATCACCCATTATATCTTACTATGCAAAATCTATTTTAAGTATATAAGCAAACTATAAAGATTACAACGAAGGAAGTGGCTCTATGTCTACTATTTCGTTTGCTATTGTCGGATGCGGACATATCGCAAACAAGCATATCGAAGCGATTCGGAATATTCCGAATGCCATGCTGGCAGCAGTATGTGATACCAATCCGGAACGACTGAAGGAATACACAGCCACACATCATGTACGAGGTTATTTATCACTCGAGGAGATGCTTGAGAAAGAAAGCGGACTTGATGCAATTTCCATCTGCACTCCGAGCGGATTGCATGCGCCGCTTGCGGTTCAGGCTGCACAAGCCAAAAAGCATATCGTTGTAGAGAAGCCTATTGCGCTTACTCTGGAAGATGCGGACCGTATTATTCAGGCATGCGAGGATAACGGCGTCAAGTTGGCTGTTGTACATCCAAACCGGTTTCGCCCGGCCGTTATGAAATTGAAAAAGTTAAAAGATCAGGGGCTATTCGGAAAGTTGAGTCATGTAAACGCAACAGTACGTTGGAATCGCAATCAGGCGTATTATGATCAAGCGCCGTGGCGCGGTACAAAAGCGCTCGATGGCGGTGTGCTCATGAACCAGGCGATTCATAATTTGGATTTAATGTACTGGCTAACAGGTCCCGTTGAAGAAGTACAAGCATATAACGCAACGCGCTTGCGTGACATTGAAGCGGAGGATGTATCCGTTGCCGTCCTGAAGTTCAAAGACGGTACGCTTGGTATCATCGAGGCGGCGGCGACGATTTACCCGAAAAACTATGAAGAGTCGCTTAGTATCTTCGGCGAAACAGGAACGGCCGTTATTTCCGGACGTACGGCCAATCGGATAAAGCACCTTATCTTTGAAGGCGTACCAGAAGAAGAGACCGCAAGGATCATCGAACAGGTGGAGCAGGATCCGTTTGGAACACCCGGCCATCAGCATATCATCGCGGATATGGTGGATGCGATTCGGGAAGATAGAGAACCGCTGGTTACAGGACAGGATGGCCGCAATGCATTGCAGCTTGTTCTGACCGTATACGAAGCGGCAGAAAAACATGCGCCAGTCAAATGGGGCAACAGCAAGGAATTAGTTAGTAGTCAACAGTGAGAGGAGAACAGAGACAATATGGAACAAACAATGCGCAAGGTATCCCTACTGGATTTAACTGCCCAGTATGAAGATATTAAACCTGAAATTAAACAAGCGGTGGATAACGTTCTGGAGAGCGGCAATTATATCATGGGTCCGTTCGTGAAAAACTTCGAGCAGGCGATGGCTGAATATTGCGGTACAAAGTATGCAATCGGCGTTGCCAATGGTACGGATGCTCTCCTGCTTACGCTTGATGCACTTGGTGTTGGAGCAGGAGATGAGGTTATCACGACACCGTTTACGTTCTTTGCTTCTGCGGAAGTCATCTCCCAGTTGGGTGCCACACCAGTATTTGTGGATATCGATCCGAGTACATACAACATGGATCCGGCCAAACTAGAGGCTGCTATTACACCAAGGACGAAAGCGATTATGCCGGTTCATATTTTCGGACAGCCGGTAGATATGGATGAAATACTGGAGATTGCAAACAAGCATAATGTTTCTGTTGTCGAGGATGCATGTCAGGCTATCGGTTCGAAATATAAAGGTCAGCGCATCGGTTCGCTTGGTACGGCTGGATGCTTCTCCTTCTTCCCGACGAAGAATCTGGGTGGATACGGTGATGGCGGTATCGTAGTAACGAATGACGAAGAGTTGGCCCGCAAAATTCAAATTCTGCGTGTCCATGGCAGCAATCCAAAATACTACCACTCCGTTATTGGTTACAACAGCCGTCTGGATGCACTGCAAGCGGCTATGCTGCAGGTAAAGCTGAAGTACATTGACCAGTGGAACCAGCAGCGCCGCGACAAAGCCGCTATTTATACCGAAGCGTTGAAGGATTTGTCCATTACACTGCCCCGGGTAAAAGAAAACCGTGAAGCCGTATTCCATCTATATATCATCCAAACCAAATATCGTGATGAATTGATGGATTACCTCAAAGAGCATGGCATTGCCTCCGGCGTGTATTATCCTGTTCCACTGCATAAGCAGGAAGTATACAGCAATCTCGGATATGAAGCTGGAAGCCTTGCCGAATCAGAGAAGGCTTCGCTTGGAACGATGGCATTGCCGCTCTATCCGGAACTATCGATGGACGATCAGGAATATGTTATCTCGGTTGTACGCGAATTTTTCGAAGCGAAGGGAGAGAGAGTATGACTCCATCAGTAGCAGCTGCTTCTTCACTAGCTGAAGAGCTTATCCAGAAAATCGAGCAAAAAACCGCAGTAATTGGGGTAGTCGGCCTTGGCTATGTCGGTTTGCCGCTTGCGGTAGAAAAGGCGAAAGCCGGATACAACGTAATTGGCTTCGATGTTCAGTCGAGTAAAGTGGACATGGTCAATGAAGGCATTAATTATATCGGAGACGTCGTTGATGATGATTTGCGCGAGATTGTACAGCAACAAAAGCTGCGTGCTACATCCGACTATTCGTTCATCAACGAAGTGGACGCGATCGCTATCTGCGTACCGACGCCGCTGGATACATATCAGCAGCCGGATACGAGCTATGTCGAGTCCTCCGCACGTGAAGTTGCCAAGTATTTGCATCCAGGTATGCTCGTTGTGCTTGAGAGCACAACGTATCCGGGCACCACAGAAGAATTGCTGAAGCCGATCCTTGAAGAATCCGGCCTTGCATGCGGGAAGGATTTCTTCCTGGCGTACTCGCCGGAACGCGTTGACCCTGGCAATAAGCACTACAATACGAAGAACACACCAAAAGTTGTCGGCGGAGTAACACCGAATTGCACGAAAGTAGCGGCGTCTATGTACCGTGCTGTGCTTGAGGGGGATGTACACGAAGTATCCAGCCCGGCTGTAGCGGAGCTGGAGAAGATTTATGAGAACACATTCCGTCACATCAATATCGCGCTAGCGAATGAAATGGCGATTCTCTGCAATAAGATGGGCATCGATGTCTGGGAGATGATCGATGCGGCCAAAACAAAACCATATGGATTTATGGCGTTCTATCCAGGCCCGGGGCTCGGCGGACATTGCATTCCGATCGACCCGTTCTATCTGACATGGAAGGCACGTGAGTATAACTATCACACACGTTTGATTGAGCTTGCAGGTGAGATTAACAATAGCATGCCGGAGTTTGTTGCCGAGCGTGCGGCCAACCTGTTGAACAAGGAAGGTAAGCCATTGAAAGGCTCTACTGTATACTTGCTCGGCGTAGCGTATAAGAAAGATATTAACGATATCCGGGAATCACCTGTGCTCAATATTATTGACATCCTGGAAGAAAAGGGAGCGAACATCGTATACAGTGATCCGCACATTCCGTCATTTAAGCGGCGCGGCAAGGAGTACCGTACGATGGAGCTAACGCAGGAAAGCTTGCAAAAGTCGGATCTCGTCATGGTGACGACCGATCATACTGCGTTCGATTACAGCCTGATCAGCCGGTTTGCGCCTGCCGTTCTTGATACACGGAATGCACTCAAAACTGAAGCGAAGCCGAAGCTCTATGAAATTCTATAGGAAATTGAGGGAGTACCATCAAGGGCATATGGATAAAGCAGGCCGGGTGGGTCAAAAGCATCCTTGTTTGCCTTGCTATTTTCTTCCTTTTCAGCACATTGTACTCCTGGTGGTACTCGCCGGGAGCTAATCGACAGGAGAAGGAGCTGTGGAAAGAAACAGTTACGCCATACTTGAGCCGAACGCTCGGCACAAGTCAGGAGATGTACGATGCAGGGCAAATGCTGATGGTTCCGCTGCATGCGGCGTTCACGATGCATGAGAAAAGATGGGAGCAGGAATTCTCGGGACATTTCGCCCGGGAGTTCGCCCGGCTTGAAGCGGAAAGCGGGAACGAGAAGATGGAAGATAGGCTGGGGAGACTGCAGTATTTATATCTTTCCAGCCGTTTTCTTGTTCTGGCTGCGCAGTCGGGTAAGCGAGAATTAATTCCGGTGTACATGCCGTCCGTTCTGTATCGTGAAGTGGAAAGGTTATGGAAGCAAGCGCCAGCCTGGCAATGGGGACGCAAGCCGTTTGAAGGCGGAATGAAAGAGCGCGTCGTATGGAAGCTCTCTGAACCGAAGACGGACAAGCATTACTATACGGCGATTATGGATGAAGAATTGTTCCTATTCGCGATTGCTGCTGATTTGCGGACATATGAACGGGAAACGTTTAACGGGACGATTGAATCGCCGGTAATTACCGACGTACTGGCTACAGCGGATAAGGCCTTTCGTCAAGGCGTGAAATTTAGAGGGGACGGGCGCTGGGTATTCCAGCCCGGCATCTGGTCGGACCATCCGGATTATTTGTATGCGGGCCGACGGGAGAAGAAAGCGAGCATGAAACCAGCCCCTGTTAAAGATATTGCCTGGGATACATCGCACAGCCATCGCTTTCCGCTCTGGCTGCTGAGCATGTCGCAGGCACAGCAGAAAGACTCGGCGAATCGCAGGTTTTATGAGGCGCTGCGCAAGGGAATGGAAAAACAATTTTACGAGCAAGTATTGGTTCAGCCATCGCGTGATTTTCCGGCTTATCGAACGAAGAATTTCATTGACGGGCGAAATGGCGTATACCGCTGGGGCTACAAAAGTCTTGGTGCAGATAATGGCTACGGACCATACGAGCTTTCCGATACGCTGTTGCTTGGCTGGTGGACGTTCCTTGATTCAGAGAGGATTCGCCATGTATACAGTAAAATGTCGCAGCAGTTTCCCGGTGTTGCTAATGTGGCGGGCATCTACAATGAGCCGGATACGCCACGCAAGCAAGCGTCAACACAACAGCAAGTAAAGCTTCGCTCACTGCTGATGGATTTATCGAGCGGAATGGAAGTGAAACTGAAAAACTAACGGGAAGAAAGGAGTGAACAATAGTCCTTTGCTTGGAAATGTTGGAATTATGACGCGGGTAAAAAAGTTCTTTTCCGGGGGTTCGTTTATCCGCAATGTATTGGTATTAACAGGTGGAACCGCATTCGCCCAGCTGCTGGTGGTGGCAGCCTCCCCGCTGTTAACCCGGATGTACCGGCCCGAAGACTTTGGAACGCTGGCTGTATATGCTTCATTGCTCTCCGTTTTGGCAGTGATAGCATCATTACGTTATGAATTGGCCATTCTCCTACCGGATACAGAAGAAGATGCGGCGAACATAATGGTTCTATCACTGCTTACGCTGGCAGGAATGACCATGCTGACCGGCATTCTTGTATGGGTGTTCGGAGATGTACTCATACAGCAGGTTAATGCCCCTGCGCTGCGCCCGTACCTCTGGCTTTTGCCTTGTAGCTTATGCGGTGTCGGGCTTTATCAAATTCTTAACTATTGGTCGGTGCGCAAACGGGAATTCGGACGCGTCGCCGCTACGAAGGTACGGCAGAGTATGGCACAGGTGATTACACAAATTATCTGTGGCCTTATGGTCTGGCGTCCGCTAGGTCTTCTGCTGGGGGATGCTATCGGTCGAATTGGTGGCAGCGGAACGCTGGCGCGTAGCGTATTCCGGACAGACCGTGCAGCGCTTAAAGCCGTATCCGGCACTCGTATGAAACAAATGGCCATACGCTATAAGCGTTTTCCGCTTCTGACCAGTTTCTCATCGCTGTTTAACAGTGCGGGCTTGCAATTGCCGCCACTTCTGCTCGTGATGTTCTTCGGAACGCAGATCGGCGGATTTTATGCGCTTGTACAGCGAGTTGTTGGTGCACCGATGACAATGGTGGGCCAATCGGTCGCCCAGGTATTCTTTGGCGAATCGGCCCGACTGGCACGGGAGAATCCGGTCGCGCTGAAAAAGCTATATTTCAAGGCAGCAAGCAAGCTGTTTTTGCTCGGCGGCATTCCGATTGGTCTGCTGGCATCGATCGCTCCATGGGCATTCGAATTGATTTTTGGTGATGAATGGGGAGAAGCGGGCACCTACATCCAGATTATGGCGCTTGGTTTTATCGCGCAGTTCGTCGTCGTACCGCTATCGCAGACGTTGAACATGCTGGAGCGCCAGGGGGTGCAGCTGGTCTGGGATATTTTCCGATTTGTCGTCATCATTGGGGGCCTGGTGCTGTCGGCAGTACTGAAGCTTCCGGCCAGAGAAGCAATGGTCATCTATGGCGCAGGCATGTTCATCTGCTATGCGGTGCTATTCTTCCTGTCGGCACAGGCTGTCATCCAACATTCCAAAAAAGGAATACAGCATGAACAACATCAAGGGTAGAATGCTCCTGTTTCTCGGCGCTCTTATTTATGGCGGACTGTTGAGCTGGGTTTATATTCATTCGGTCTCCCCGGCTTTCGCGTACATGGGCTATGTCTATCATTCGCCTTCCTCATCCATGGTGGTGCTGGCTTTTGCAGCAGCGGCTTTGCCTGCGCTATGGATGCCGCTGGTGGTGAAACGTCCTTCACAGGTGGTGTACTGGATTCTATATGTGTTAGTTTACATTCCAGCGTCCATTATTCCTTATTATACGCTGAGGATGGAAGACGGCCAAATCGCAGCGTTTTCGCTGTCATTATTAGCTGCGTTCGCTACTCTGGGTGCAACCACCCGCCTGCCGTATCTGCCGATTCGCCGCCTTGAATTGCCACCGGTATTGTTCTGGCTTGGCATTGCACTTATTAGTGCCGTTTTCTACGGGCTTATTGTTGCCACATACGGAATTCGGTTTGATGTAGGTGCTCTATCAGACGTATATGATGTGCGAGAGAAATACAAAGAGAGCGGCGGCGGTGCCGTATCCTATGCCATTGCCTGGCAATCAGGCGTTATCAACCCCCTCATCATGGCATACGGCCTGGTAACGAGGAAGCCAGGATTGGTAGCGGCTGGTTTGTTCGGTCAGATGTTTATTTTCTCGATAACCGGACAGAAAAGCATTTTTTTCTCGCTTCTGCTCAATATTGTTCTATTGCTTCTATTGAAACGCAAGAAGAGCGGGTTCGGGATTAGCATGCTATACGGTGCTATCATATTCACCGCATTTTGTGTACTCGTGGATGCTTTTCTTGGGAATATCATGCTCGTATCGCTGTTCGTACGTCGGCTCATTTTGACGCCGGGTCTTCTGACTGGCTATTACTACGAGTTTTTCACGAACAATCCGCAGGTGCACCTGGCTCACAGCATATTCAAAAGCTTTCTGGATTATCCGTATACGATGAAGCCGGTATACGTTATCGGTTATCAGTACATGGGCAGCGCATCACTTGCAGCGAACGCTAATCTGTGGGCTGATAGCTATGCTAATTTCGGACACTTAGGGTTGTTCGTATTCACGATGCTATTAGGGGCGGTGCTGTGGCTGTTCGATAGTATTACCCGGCATTGCGAATATCAGGTGAAATGCCTGATGCTTGGCATACCGGCATTTGCGCTATCCAATTCGGCGCTTTTGACTACTCTTCTTACCCACGGCATTCTTCTTGCTCTTATCCTGGCCTATATCCTACCAGGCATAAAGAAGAAGGAGGGTGAGGCGGTGCTCGCTCCTGAAGACATCTGGAAGAAGCGTATGCCGCCATCACCTGTTGCTTCATTATCACAATATACGGAGCGTGACTTATGAGAAATTTTGTAATTTGCCACCTCACATCCGTTCATCCACCGATGGATACAAGGATTTTTACAAAAGAATGCAGCTCGCTTGCAGGTGCCGGATATGAGACGCATCTTATCGCGCCGGATGCGCCTGAAGGTATGCATAACGGTGTCCGCTTTCATTCGATTACACGTGGCCGGGGCAGGCTGAACCGTATGACCAAAACAGTAAGCGACGTTTACCGCAAAGCGATAGAAATCGATGCGGATGCGTATCATTTTCATGATCCGGAATTGCTTCCGGTAGGCTTGCTGCTCAAGATAAAAGGCAAAAAAGTTGTTTATGATGTGCATGAGGATGTGCCGCGGCAAATTCTCTCAAAGTATTGGATACCTGCACCGCTGCGCAAGGTTATTTCCCGTACGTTTGAAGTGTTCGAGAACTTCGCAGCAAAACGATTTGATGCGATCGCAGCGGCTACACCATTCATCAGCAAGCGGTTCGCCCGGATTGGCTGCTACTCCCTGTATGTTAACAATTACCCGCTTCTAGCTGAATTCGTGATGCCAGAGCGGGATTGGTCACGCAAGGAGCAGGCCGCTACATATATAGGCGGTATTAGCGTGAAACGCGGCATTCAAGAGATGGTAAAAGCAATGGAAAGAACGGATGCGAAGTTGCTGTTGGCAGGTAAGTTCATTCCAGAATCGCTACGTGAAGAGACGACGAGAATTCCGGGCTGGGAGCGTGTAGAGGAATTCGGGCATGTGAGTCGCGGGGAAGTACAGCAAATATTGGGACGCAGCATGGCCGGACTGGTTACGCTCCATCCGATTATCAATTATAAAGATGCGCTCCCTGTAAAGATGTTCGAATATATGGCCGCAGGTATTCCTGTCATCGCTTCTGATTTTCCGCTCTGGCGCGAGATTGTCGAAGGGAATGAATGCGGCATTTGCGTCGATCCGCTTGATGACAAGCAGATCGCTGAAGCGATTCAATATCTTGTCAGCCATCCTGAAGAAGCTCAGCGAATGGGCGACAATGGTCGACGCGCTATCGAGGAGAAATACAGCTGGGAGATGGAAGCCAAAAAGCTTGTGGCGATGTATGAAAGCTTTGGCCCCGGAGCGCAGCGAACGTTGCCGCTTCAAAAGCAGGTATCCTCACAGTAAAAGAACCATCTTACTCCGCAGAGAAAGGGGGAGAGAAAAAAGAAATGAACATTTGGATTTTCAACCATTATGCAATCGCGCCTGGTGCAAGCGGAGGAACACGTCACTATGATCTGGCGCGAGAGCTTGTAAAACGCAATTACAACGTAACTATTTTCGCCTCTTCTTTCTCTCATCAGGAACGCAAGGAGCGCTACATTCCGGAGCCGGGTATGAAGTGGAAGGAGGAGACATATAATGGCGTCCGCTTCGTCTGGATAAAAACCCCGGAGTATAAGCGTAATGACTGGCGACGAGTTGCCAATATGCTGAGCTATACCGTGCAATCATATATGCTGGGCAAGAAAAGGAACGAAAAACCGGACCTTATTATCGGAACGCTTATGCATCCGCTGGCTGCGCTGGTTGGCTGTATGCTGGCACGCAAATATAAGTGCACCTTCTATTTCGAGGAGCGCGACCTATGGCCGCAAACACTTATCGATTTAGGCAAAGTGTCCCGCGGCAATCCGGTTGTCTGGCTACTTCGCAAGCTGGAACATTTCTTATACAGGAATGCGCGGCGGATTATCGTCTTATTTGACAAAGCCGATCAGTATGTTGCCGGGCAAGGCTTTGATATCGAAAAGGTGGTCTACCTGCCGAATGGAGCAGACCTGGCTCGGTACAACCAGGATACTCTCCTAGCCAATGATCTGGAGCAGGTATTCGCTTCTCTGGAAGGGAAACTTGTTGTCACATATACAGGGGCGCATGGTATTGCCAATCATCTCGATCCGATACTGGATGCGGCTGGCATTCTTAAGGATAGGGACAATAGCATTCATTTCGTTATGGTAGGGGACGGGCCGGAGAAGCAGCGGCTTGTGGAACGGTCAAGACAGGAGAAGCTCACCAACATTACATTCGTTCCTCCGGTCAAAAAAGAAGACATTCCGGCTATCCTGCTTCGTTCCGATGTGGGCGTGATTTCCATGCAGGATGCGGAGATTTATAAGTGGGGATTTAGCTTAAATAAGATGTACGACTATATGGCTGCATCTCTCCCGATTGTTCTGCTGTGTCAGCTTGAGGAAACACCGATAGAGATGTCCGGTGCCGGGATGAAGGTTAACAATTCGCAGCAGATGGCTGAATCGCTGCAATTCCTGGCATTGAACCGTACTGCGCTGCGGCAGATGGGCAAGAAGGGCCGCGCGTATGTAGAGAACAATCATGCATGGAAGCAACTCGCTTACCGCTTGATGAATGTGATCGAGAAAGATATACCGATACATGATGTAAATGCTGTGTCGGTACAGGCGGTACGAACCCTATCGAAAAATGAGAGGAAGGAATACAACGCATGAATATTACGTTTGGAAAGAACACCATTATCGAAGATTCGGTCGTATTGGGTGAGAATATCACCATTGGTCATAATGTGATCATTTACGAAGGCAGTGTTATCGGAGATAACGTCATCATTCAGGACAATGTCATTATTGGTAAGCAGCCAACCAAAGCAAAAAACTCGGTTTTAAAAGAAGTGAAGAAAAATCCCCCCGTTGTTATCGGCGATGGCTGCACGATTGGAACGTCATCTATTATTTATGCCGGTGCGGTATTGGAAAACGATGTCTTCGTCGCTGACCTTGCTACCATTAGGGAGCGTGTAACAGTGGGAGAGAAAACGATTGTTGGTCGCGGCGTCGCCATCGAGAATGACTGCACGATTGGACGCAAGTGCAAGCTGGAGACGAATTGCTATATTACAGCATATTCTAATCTGGGCAACCATGTATTCGTTGCACCTTGCGTCGTGACCAGCAACGATAACTATATGGCCCGTAGCAAAGAGCGCTTTGGCAAGATGAAGGGTGTGACGGTGAAGGACGGAGGCCGCATCGGGGCAAATGCGATTACATTGCCGGGCATTACGATCGAAGAAGACGGAACGGTTGCGGCGGGCAGTATCGTCACCCGCGATGTGAAGAGAGAAGAACTGGTTATTGGCATTCCGGCCAAGAAACTGCGGGATGTACCGCAGGCTCAGCTGCTGCGCAACCAAGAGTAATGTATACAGAGCAGCGAAACGGAGGGAGAAGCATGGTGAAACGGTCATTCGATCTTGTTTGCTCACTTTCCCTGCTATTCATTACGTTCCCAATTATCGGCGTATGCGCTCTGCTGGTTCGTCGCAAGCTTGGCACGCCGGTTCTGTTTAAACAGGAGCGTCCCGGGCTTCACGGCAAACCATTCCATATTTATAAGTTCCGCACGATGACGGATGAGCGGGACGGGCAGGGGGAGCTGCTTCCGGATGATGTGCGTTTGACCCGGTTCGGTCGGTTGTTGCGTAAGCTTAGTCTTGATGAGCTGCCGCAGTTATTTAACGTAGTGAAGGGCGATATCAGTCTTGTTGGACCGCGTCCGCTGCTGATGGAATACTTGCCCCGATACACGCCGCGGCAGGCCCGCCGTCATGAGGTTAAACCAGGCATTACCGGATGGGCACAAGTAAACGGACGTAATGCGATTAGCTGGGAGGAGAAATTCGAGCTCGATGTGTGGTATGTCGAGAATCGATCGTTTTGGCTTGATTTGAAGATTTTGTGGCTGACCTTTTTTAAGGTCGTTCGCTCAGAAGGTGTTAGCAAAGAGGGCCATGCGACTATGACGAAGTTTATGGGACAGGCACAGACGCATGAAAACGAACGAAAGAAGGCGTAAGGATGACAAATCAGCGGATTTACTTATCTCCGCCACATATGGGCGGAGAAGAGCAGAAATACATTGCCGAGGCGTTCGAGACGAACTGGATTGCGCCGCTCGGCCCGAATGTAGAAGGTTTTGAACGAGAGTTGGCCGAGTATGTTGGCGTACAGGGAGCGCTTGCACTTAGTTCCGGTACGGCAGCCATTCATCTTGCGTTGCGTTTGCTGGATGTTGGTGCAGACGATATAGTATTTTGCTCCAGCCTGACCTTTGTAGCTAGCGCTAATCCCGTATTGTACCAGGGTGCGACTCCAGTATTTATTGATTCAGAGCCGAACACATGGAATATGTCGCCGGCCGCGCTGGAGAGAGCGATGCAGGATGCCGAGGCGGCAGGTACGCTTCCAAAAGCAGTCATCATTGTTAATTTGTATGGGCAAAGCGCAAATATGGAACCGCTGCTGGCCATTTGTGACCGATATGGTGTGCCGGTTATCGAAGATGCAGCCGAATCGCTTGGCGCGGCCTATAAAGGAAAAAGCAGCGGTACGTTTGGAAGATTCGGTATTTACTCCTTTAACGGCAACAAAATCATCTCCACGTCCGGCGGAGGCATGCTCGTCTCTGATGATATCGAAGCATTGGAGAAAGCGCGCTTTTGGTCTACACAGTCCCGTGATCAGGCTCGCCACTATCAGCACAGTGAGCTTGGCTACAACTACCGTATGAGCAACATTCTGGCCGGAGTCGGCAGGGGACAGCTGCGCGTGCTTGATAATCGGATTCAGGCTCGTCGAGCGGTATTTGATCGTTATGTGAGTGCGTTGGCTGATGTCCCTGGTTTCGCATTTATGCCGGAAGCAGAAGAAGGGTATACAACCCGCTGGCTAACGGCGCTGACGGTGGACGAGCGGGTGACAGGCATTAGTGCTGTACAGATTGTCGATGCGCTTGCCGAAGAGAATATTGAAGCGCGCCCGGTGTGGAAGCCGCTGCATTTGCAGCCGCTGTTTACGGGTTGTAGCTATTATCCGCATACGGAAAATCGCAGCGTATCGGACGAGCTATTCGTGAATGGATTATGTCTGCCTTCCGGTTCGAGTCTAACGGTGGAAGAACAGGAGCGGGTAATTGCAGGTGTGAAGCGTGCTATACAAGTCGTATGCGAAAAATGACGGAAGTAGGTGAAACCGCATGAAGTATTCCAAAAGAATTATGCTGTTGCTTGCGGTGGATTCGTTTATCGTATTGGGTTCGGTATTTATCAGCTATTTATTACGGTTCGAAGCCCGAATTCCTGAGCCGTTCTGGGATAGCATGCCGTATGCGATGGGGGGGATTTGGCTGGTCACCTACGCCGTGTTTTATTTTTCCAACCTGTATCGTCGGGTATGGAAGTATGCGAGCGTAGGGGAACTGGTGCTGATTATCCGGACAACGACGGTCGCGCTTGGCATGAATTTGCTATTGTATGCTGCGGTGCGTATGTCCGGCATGGATATTGGGATTCCGCTGACCGTCTTTCTGCTATCATGGATGACTACGACGATAGGTATTGCTGGTTCGCGCCTTCTCTGGCGCATCGTACGCGGCAGCCAGGTGAAAATCCAGCCACATCACAAGAAAGCGCTCATCGTAGGTGCAGGCGACGCGGGTACGCTGGTAGCGAAAGAGCTAAAGCATTTTCCTGATACGACGTTGTACCCGGTGGCATTTATCGATGATGACCCGGCCAAGCTGTATATGGAAGTCGGAGGGCTGCCAGTCGTCGGGATGAGACGGGATATTCCAGCCGTCGTTAAGCGACTTGGCATTGATACGATCGTACTGGCGCTGCCATCCGCTGCGAAGTCGGATACGGCCAATGTTATCAACATCTGCAAGAAAACGTCCGCCAGCATTAAGATTTTACCGCGCGTTAGTGATGTAATACACGGCAACGTATCCATCAGTACAATCCGCGATGTAAATGTCGAGGATCTGCTGGGCCGTGATCCGGTGGCAGTCGATCTGAAAGGCATCGCAGAATATGTGACAAATAAAACGGTGCTTATTACTGGTGCAGGCGGCTCGATCGGCTCGGAGCTGTCACGCCAAATCGCCGGATTCCAACCAGAGAAGCTGTTATTGCTCGGACATGGGGAGAACAGTATTTATGCGATTGAAAATGAATTAAAGCGTAAATATCCAGGCTTGGCGTATGAGACGGTTATCGCCGATGTTCAGGATCGGCAGCGAATGGTTGAAGTATTCGATTTGTACCGTCCGTCTGTTGTCTTCCATGCGGCGGCGCATAAGCATGTGCCACTAATGGAACGCAATCCGGCTGAAGCAATTAAAAACAATGTAATCGGCACAAAGAATGTAGCGCAGTGCGCTAACCTCTTTGGGGTGGAGCGCTTCGTTATGATTTCAACTGATAAGGCGGTCAACCCGACAAGCGTGATGGGAACGACCAAACGAATTGCCGAAATGATTGTGCAAAGCTTAAATCGCCGCAGTACCACCAAGTTTGTTGCTGTTCGGTTTGGCAACGTGCTTGGCAGCCGGGGCAGCGTCATCCCGATTTTTAAACAGCAAATCAGGGAGGGCGGTCCGGTAACGGTCACCCACCCGGAGATGGTTCGTTATTTCATGACGATTCCGGAGGCTGTACAGCTGGTCATTCAGGCGGGCGCTATTGCTGAAGGTGGTGAGACGTTTGTGCTGGATATGGGAGAACCGGTGAAAATCGCCAAGCTGGCACATGATCTCATTCGCCTGTCCGGGCTGGAGCCGGATCGGGATATTAGAGTGGAATACACTGGCATGCGTCCTGGTGAGAAGCTATATGAGGAATTGCTGACAGCAGAAGAAGGTACGGCAGGAACGACGCACGACCGTATTTTTATCGGTAAGCCCGCCGTTTTCTCGGTTAAGGAATTCATGGCGAAGCTTGAAAAGCTGGAGCGAGCCGCTTTCAACAACTATATGCCGGTAGAACCGGAACACCTAAAGGCCATGCTGAAAGACCTCGTACCGACATATCAACTGGCGGCATCTGACCTGGAAGAAGCGAAGAATAGACAGAAAGCGGCGGAAGCTGTCGTACATCGGCGGAAGCTGGAGGTGGCGCTCGGCGCCGAAAAGTGACGGGGAGTTGATAGCTGTTGATTACAAGAACCGCAGACAAGGGGCTGGATCAGAAGGCCCTGACCGATATCTTGCTTGATATTTACGAGAAGGGTGAACAACTACAAGCAGTCGATACGAGAGACATTGTCTCGCATATTGTATTCCAGCTCAAACCATTCATAGAGGGCGAGCCGGGATATGATTGAGTTGATGGGAATTTCACGCCATTACCGGGATGGCAGGGAGAAAATTGCTGTGCTTGAGAATGTGAACCTGCGTATACAGCAAGGAGAATTCGTCTCCATTCTGGGACCGTCCGGTTCAGGTAAATCTACACTGCTTACGATTCTCGGTCTGCTGGACAAACCGGATACGGGAACATACTTGCTGTCCGGAGAAGATGTGACACGGTATGGCGATGGAAAGCTGGCTGCTATCCGCAACCGCTATATCGGCTTTGTTTTTCAGCAGTTTATGCTCATTCCCCGGCTAACGGTAGGAGAGAATGTGGCGCTGCCATTGCAGTACGCTCCGCTATCCGGCAGAGAACGCCGCAGACAGGTGGATGAAGCGCTCGAACAGGTCGGAATGCTTGCACGTAAGAAAGAGCTGCCGACAAACCTATCTGGAGGACAGAAGCAAAAAGTAGCCATTGCCCGTGCGATTGTGGCCTCTCCCTCTCTGCTGCTGGCTGATGAGCCAACAGGGAATCTTGATATTGATTCCAAGCGAGAGATCGTTTCCATTCTCAAGCGGTTGAATGGACAGGGGCATACGATTGTGCTCGTTACGCATGATACGGAACTTGCGGAAATTGCGGATCGAATTCTGTATGTTCGTAATCGTACCCTTGTCCCATATGGTGAAGCAGCCGTCAAGGGAGCGGGTCTTGGATGATAATACGGAACTTGAGGATGGCGCTGCGCGGCATCTGGATGTATCGGGGCCGTTCATTCCTTGCTTTGCTTGGCGTTGCTGTTGCTGCGTTTCTTGTTATATCGCTGATGTCTGTCTTGTACAATTTCAACCAGACACTGCTCAGGCAATTCTCTGGACTTGGCGCCCAGCAGATTACGGTCATACCCGGCAAGCTCATGAACAAAAAAGCCATTGATAGCGGTCTATCCGACTTCGCTTCATTTGCACCAGCTGCAAGTACATTGACGTACAAAGATGCAGTAGATGTAAAAAGGCAGATTGCAGGTGTGGATAAAGCAGCGCCACAGAATGAAGTCATGGGAGCGCTTGTACATGAGAAGAAGGGATATGACATGATTTTTACCGGTACAACACCGGATTTGCCGCCCTTACTCGACACGCAGGTTGCCGAGGGACGCTTCTTTACCCAGCAGGAAGTAGAGCAGCACAAGCATGTTATTGTGCTTGGTTCTAACATTAAGAACAATGTATTTGGTAATGCATCAGCCATTGGTAAGCAGGTAAAAGTTAACGGCGAACAATTTGAGGTTATCGGAGTGTTGAGCAAGAAGCAGATGTTCGGCTTCAATATTGATGACCGCGTGTACGCTCCGTATCATGTGGTAGCGAAGATAGGGAAGACGGAGAACGCTTCGCTGCTATTTTTTACCGCCAGGAACGCAGAGAATGTAGCACAGGTAGAAAAGCAGATTAACCATGTGATAGGCAAGAATCATGGAAAGAAAGATTTTAATCTCGTAAAAGCGGAAGATGCAGTCCATGTCATCCAGACGGTACTTAACCTAGCCGGAACAATTACGCTTGCCATTACCGGTATCGCGTTTCTTGTCGGCGGTATTGGTATTATGAATGTCATGCTGTTGACAGTGAAAGAACGAACCCGGGAGATCGGCATTCGCAAAGCGGTTGGAGCCAGATCGTGGCATATTTTAAGCCAGTTTTTGTTCGAATCCGTCTTTCTTAGCGTCGTAGGTGCCGTGCTTGGGCTTGCAGCAACGTATGGGGCGATAGATTGGATTCATCATTACTTCCCGATTCTATCAAATCACATTCCGCTAGAGATGGTCGCGTACACGATCGTATTTTCCATCGGTGCAGGACTTCTGTTCGGTACGATCCCGGCTCTTCGTGCGGTGCGGATTCCTCCGATTGAAGCGTTGCGGTATGAATAGGCAATGGCAGGTGAAAAACGTGCACGGAGCCTTTCGTCTCCCTCTTCGCGCCTACCCAGATGTTTTGCAGTCCCGCCTGGCTGAG
>NZ_KE952903.1:695-22346 GCF_000466385.1 Aneurinibacillus aneurinilyticus ATCC 12856 | reverse complement strand
CACTCTGGATCATATTGGATAATCAACACCCTTGGCAATTTATATATTTAGGAGGATGAGGTAATGGAGAAAAAGAATAGAGTGCGCAGTAAGTTGGCTTTATCATTGTTGGCGGCGTCAGTCGCTTTTCCTCTGGCCGGAATTGGCGCAACACAGGTGAGTGCTGCGGAGCCTGTAGATAAGACGGAAGTGATGAAAGAGCTATTACAGAAGTTAACACCGGATGAACAGCAGAAGATAAAGGAAAAGGCAATGGTTGATATGCTGATGTCGCCGGATAAGCCGCTTGAGCAAGTGGCTGAGGATGCGGTGCGTGCAACCGTGGAGCCGCAGAAATACCAAGAGCTGAAAAAAGAAATCGATGCAGCGAACATTACGATAGACGATGCTATAAAGGCAAAGGATGAAGTTACCTCATCGCCTGTAACGTCTCCGACAAAACCTGAAACATCTTCGAATGGCCCGGAGACGCCACAAACCGAAACGCCGAAAAATCCGGAAACACCTGCAGCATCTCCGGTTCAGCAACCGGATCAACCTGCTCCACCTATGGACATGCCTGCTGATCCTGAGCCGGGCAAGAAGCCTGCACCAGTCTTCTCTGATATCACCAAGGCACCATGGGCTGAAGACGCGATTCAAACGCTTGCTGCTGAAGGGATTCTGGTCGGTGTGAGCACAGGGAAATTCGCTCCGATGCAAAATGTGACGCGCGCTCAGTATGCGCACCTGCTCATTCAAGCGCTTAAGCTGGATAAAAAAGAGCCCAATCCACCAAAAACTGCGTTTACAGACATTAAAGCAAACGACTGGTTCGCTCATGATGTCGCAGTTGCTGCCAAATTTGGCATTGTCAGCGGCGTAAGCAAAACGAAATTCAGCCCGAACGCGTCGATTACGCGCGAAGAGATGGCTGTCATGACAGCGCGTGCCCTGGAGGTGGCACAGCTATTGCCAGGCAGTAACGGTAAGCTGGAGACGCTGGACCAGTTTAAAGACCAAAAGCGTATCTCTTCCTGGGCACAGAAAGATGTTGCTATACTGACCGAGCAGAAAATTCTTAGCGGAATAAACGGTGGCATGTTCGGACCGAAAGAAAAGGCGAACCGGGCACAAGCTGCTGTGCTGATTCATAAGCTGTATAGTATGCAAGAAACGAAATAAAGAACGTATCGCCCCGCAGGCATCCCGGCTGCGGGGCTTATTTATTGGTGATATTTCATGGTTTACATATGGCATCGATATTATAAAACGCTTAGTAAAGGAAGGAAATTACTCATGAAAACTACATTTCGTCGCCGCCTTATTCCATCGCTTCTCGCTCTCTCAGTCGCTGTACCGTCCGCAACTGCATTGATGCCAACGCCGTCGTCGGCCGCGCCAGACATCGGCATAAACCAAGCACAGCTTGACATTGTGCTAAAATACGCAAGAGAAGCCATCGAACTCTTGAATTCCCTGTCACCGGAAGAAAAGAACAGGCTGCGTCAGATGCGGGATGAAGTCCGTACAAAACCACTGAATTGGTGGCGTGACCAGATTTTTAAGAACCCACAAGCAGTAGAAAAGATGAAGGCAAAAGGGGTGACGCCGGAGGAAGCGTCCGCCATGCTTCGCGATATGCTGGCACTCATGTATACGCCGGAAGATACAATCACTGCACTCCTTGCCTTTAAAAAGAATCATTATCATACATGGACGAAGATTTTCGGTACCGAATTTAAGCAAGAAGACTTGCTCGACCTTGCGAAGATGCTGGAACGGCAGATTCTTGCTGATCTTGTTCTGAGCCATATGCTGAACATCAACAAACCGCTTGATGATATGATAAGTGATGCCATCGCCCGTATGATGCAGCACGGCAAGTTCCAAAAACTTGGGATTAAGCTGGCTGAAGTTGGAATTACGACAACGGATGTACTGGAGATTAGAAAGCGTTTGATGCGTGAATTTGACCAAAACAATGAGGTTCGTGACATTTTTATTAGCGCATTTGCCCGCAAAAATACGGATATTATTGTTCAGCCAGGCAAGCTTGCGCCAGGTAAAGAAAAGCAGGTAACATTGAAGGTGGAGTTCCCGAGCCACTTCACGATCCGCTCGGGTGTAGAATGGATATCCTCCAATCCAGAAGTAGCCACCATTGATAAGCAAGGCAAGCTTCATGCCCATAAGCCTGGAACGACTACGATTTCCGTCAAGATCAAAGGTGTGTTTATTGGCAAGAAGGATGTAACGGTAGAGCCGGATAAAGGTAATAAACCAGATAAAGATGACAAACCAGATAAAGGAAATAAACCAGATAAAGAAGATTAAGAAGAATAAATAAATGAGCTCGTGTAAATCGGATGTGTGATGGATTCTCCCCTGTTGGCTTAGACAATAGGGGTTTTTTATTTTCATCCAGCGTTCCCTTTTCCATTTCCTTCATTTTATATTGATAGTAGAGTAGATTTTAACACAAGTGAGATCTATTTGCGCAATGCAACGAGAGTATTTTTTCTTGTATAATTAAGGGAAAGAAAATAGGGAGTAAGATGGGCATGTCATACAACAAGCACATTCCGAGATCACAGTCCAAGAGGGAACCGATGTGGGATGACTCTATCGCTAATCAGCCACCCTACCGCATTTATAATGTAGGAAGTCATCGTCCTGTTCCGTTGCTTACCTTTGTTGAAACGCTTGAACAAGCGCTTGAGCGAAAAGCGATAAAGGAATGGCTACCGATGCAGCTTGGCGATGTTAAGGACACGTATGCAGATATTGGACAACTCATGCGCGATACGGGATATTGTCTGGAGACTTCACTTAAGGAGAGGCTGGAAGCGTTTGTGGCATGGTATCGAACTATATATATCTGAGTTTGATAAATCGACAAACTTTTACGGTCCGCATGCAATGAATGTCTTGCATTCACTGTAAAATGCCAATTCTTAACTGTCCGCTATATTTATCCATACAGTAGGTATTTACATGGGGAGGAATGCATGATATGTTAAAACGAATTGCCATTCTTGGTGCAGGTGGACATGGTAGAGAAACCGCCCAATTAATTAAGGATATTAACAAGGTAAGCTTTGAATGGGAGCTTCTTGGCTATATTGATGATAATGAGGCTATTCATGGCCAGGTGCGCAATGGTTTTCCTGTACTGGGACCGACGGGGATATTGACGGAAGACCAGTTTAAGGATGTATATGTTATTTGTGGATTCAGTGATCCGGAAGGAAAGAAGAGGACGGTCGCCAGGGTACGGGAATTGCGTCCGAATATCAGATTTGCTACGCTCATTCATCCGACTGCCGTATATGGTGATGAGAACACCATTGGCGAAGGTACGATGATATGTGCCGGAAGTATTATCACGACGAATGTTACACTTGGCAGCCATGTTATTATTAATTATGGCTGTACGGTCGGGCATGATTGCACAATCGAAGCATATGCGGCTATTCTGCCGGGGACGAATCTGTCCGGTAATGTTACCATTCGCGAAGGTGTACAGACAGGTACAGGATCGGCTGTAATTCCCGGTGTAGAAGTGGGGGCCTACGCTGTTGTAGGAGCCGGTGCAGTCGTAACCCGGGCACTTCCCGCTCACTGTACGGCGGTGGGAGTTCCGGCGAAAGTGATAAAATAAGACAACGTATATCAACCTTCGAAAAGGCGAGTTGTCGAAGGATTTGCATTTTGCTCTACAAAATTCGAGGATACTTGTCAAGAAACTGCTTCTTTTTTTGTTTGTGCTTTTGCCCGATCTGAGATAAAATGGAGGCGGTGCAACCTAGTGACAGGCTTTACTGTCTTGATGTATGTACAAATGAAAGTTGGAAATGGATGAAGACAATAATGGATACACAAAAGCGGGTCACCATTCTAGGGGTGCCGTTTCTCCATGCTACAAAGAAGGAAACGGTCGATGTTCTTACCCGCCGCATTGAAGAAAATAAGCAAACACAGGTTGTGACTGCCAATCCTGAAATCGTGATGCTGGGTCGACAGAATGCTTCCTATATGGAATTGTTGAAGCGTTCGCAGGTTGTTACACCGGATGGCATCGGTGTTGTGCTCGCATCTCGTTGGATCGGGCAGCCGCTTCCAGAACGTGTAGCAGGCTATGAATTGCTTCACGCTCTAATGGTGCAAGCCGATACATACGGATGGAAATACGTTCTGCTCGGCGCTTCTCCAGAATCCTGTGCAGGTGCAGCGGACAGACTAAAAGAACAATATCCGCATGCACGTTACAGCGGGCACTTTGATGGGTACTTCTCTGAGGCAGAGGAAAAACAGATTCTGGAGCATATCCGACGGGAACGCCCGCATCTATTGTTTGTGGCACTCGGAGCGCCGCGCCAGGAAGAGTGGATTGCACGGCATCTGCCGGAGCTTCCCGTTAACTTGGCGATGGGGGTAGGTGGCAGCTTTGATGTCATTTCAGGTAAGGTTAAGCGGGCGCCGGTCTTTTGGCAGAAGCTGAATCTCGAATGGATGTACCGTTTGCTGTCACAGCCAAAGCGTTGGAGAAGACAATTGCTGCTGCCCAAGTTCGCACTATCTGTAATATGGAATCAGATTATACTACGCAGAAAATAAAGCAAGAAAACTGAACGAAACATAAGGAGAGGAAACATGAACTACGTATACGGGTTTATTCTTTCACTCGTCGTGACGCTCATTGCTACACCTCTTGTGAAAAAGTTCGCCATCTATGTTGGGGCCGTGGATAAGCCCAATCACCGGAAAGTTCACCAGAGATTAATGCCACGTATGGGCGGGCTTGCAATTTATATAGGCTTTTCACTTGCTTACTGGCTGTTGTTCCCGCCGTTTCTCGAAGGTATGGGAATCAGCTCGCGCGAAGCGCTAGGCATTTTCCTCGGCGGTACGATTATTGTACTGGTCGGAGCGCTGGATGACCGATTTGAATTGTCTCCGAAGCTAAAGCTGCTCGGTCAGATTTTAGCGGCGGCTGTTGTTGTATTTTATGGCTTGCGCATTGAATTCATAAATCTTCCGTTCCAGGGCATTCTAAGCTTTGGCTGGGATTGGATCGCTATTGCGATTACGGTTTTCTGGATTATCGGTATTACCAATGCTGTCAATCTTATCGACGGACTGGACGGTCTTGCCGCCGGTGTATCGGGTATTGCGACCGCAGCGATTATGATTGTGGCTCTATTCGTCATGCCTAACCCGGTAGTCGCCTTGTACTGTGCGATTCTATTAGGGGGCATTGTTGGGTTTCTGCGTTACAATTTTCACCCGGCCAAGATTTTCATGGGAGACACTGGTGCGCTATTCCTTGGGTTCAATTTGGCTGCGTTGTCGATTATGGGCTTTAAGAATGTGACGCTGTTTGCATTCATTATGCCAATTCTTATTCTTGGTGTACCGCTGTCAGATACGATTTTTGCCATGCTGCGCCGCTATCTGAATAAAAAGCCGATTTCGGTTGCGGATAAAGAGCACCTGCATCATTGTCTTCTGGCAATGGGCCTTTCTCATCGTAGCTCGGTGCTTGCCATTTATGGTCTTAGTGTATTGTTTGCAACTGCTGCGATTGTATTCTCGCAATCTTACCTGTGGGGTGCGTTCATTATTGTGGGCGTGCTGCTCGTAGTTCTGCAACTGATGGCTGAACTTATCGGCTGGGTTGGACAGAAGAAAAAGCCGTTGCTTGAGACAGTGCGACGCATTAAACAGATTACAATGGGCAAGGAATACAAATAGATAGATGATGAATGTTACCATCCCTCTGCAAAGCTTCTTGCAGGGGGATTTTATTTTGCGACACCGTTCGATTGTTAATTGATTGATCAAGTCAAATCAAAGTTGGCAGGTTTTTTTGCTGTGCATAGAGAAATATATAAGGAAATCAGACCGAAAGTGGTTCATGATATAATAAAGGAATAGGAGCGGAGCCTATGACACGCAATCCGTCCCTTCATAAGCATCAACCGCACGATAAAGGATACAAATATTTATTATCAAGTAAGAAGGTATTTGTTGATTTACTTCGCAGTTTTGTCAAACAGGGATGGATAGAACAAATTGACGATACGAATGTCATTAAAGTGGACAAATCTTATATTTTGCAGGACTTTGCTGATAAAGAAGCTGATTTGGTATATCGTGTGAAAATAAAAGAACAAGAAGTTATTTTCTACGTGCTGTTGGAAATGCAATCAAGCGTAGACTTCCAAATGCCGTTTCGCCTTCTTTTATATATGGTAGAGATTTGGCGTGATGTGTTAAAGAATACAGGAAAGAACGAAGCCGCTCGTAAAGACTTTCGCCTTCCAGTGATTGTTCCAATCGTATTATATAACGGAAAACAAGAGTGGACAGTGGCGCAGACATACAAAGAAACATTGAATATGCACGAACTATTTTCTGACCAGGTGCTTGATTTTTCCTATATTTTGTTGGATGTTAATCGTTACACAGAAAAAGAGCTATTACAAGTAACAAATGTAATTGGAACGGTGTTTTTGCTTGATCAGCACGTTGATGACAGAGAGCTACGTGCTCGACTGGGAAAGTTGGTATATACGCTTAAGCAGCTGTCGCCTGAAGAGTTTCAATTGTTTCGTTCCTGGCTGCTTCATATTTTTGTAGAGCGTGTACCGTATGAGTTGCAAGATCAGACAAGAAAAGCGATCGAACAGACGCGGGAAGGGGAGGTCGAGATGATGATGCACAATCTTGAACGTACGCTTGATGATATGATTGAAAAGGCAGAAGCAAGAGGAGAGGCTAAAGGCAAGGTAGAAGGAAAACTGGAAGTGGTGAAAAATCTGCTGCGACTTGGTATTACAGATATAGAAAAGCTAGCACAAGCGGCTAATTTACCGAAAGAGGAAATCGAAAAGCTACTTCATTAATCTTCCTCCCATAAGAATATATAGATGATATGGCTGAAAATGCAAGAAAGAGTGAAACAGAACCGATGAAAAAGCTATGGATTTGGCTGCCGGTCCTCATTATTGCCGGCGGTATTTTTATGTCTTCTTCTATTCCGTATGACAAACAAAATATTCAGCCCTTGCTGCGCCAGCATGTAGATAAGGACTTTTTTATCCGCTGGTTCTCCTGGGTTAATTTCATGTATGGCAAAAAGGAAATTAGCATTGCCAATCTCGGTGTTCCTGCCTTTCTCGAATTTTTCATTCGGAAGGGAGCGCATTTCATTAGCTACTTTGTGCTAGGCTTTCTGCTGAGCTGTGCATTGCGGGTGTTTAAACTGACAGGCTGGCGCAATGCGTTGCTGGCTCTGTTCCTTGCAGTACTGTATGCCTCCTCCGATGAACTGCACCAAGCTTTCACCGCGAGCCGCAACGGAATGGTGTTGGATGTATGGCTGGATGGAGCAGGAGCAGCCTGTGGCATTGGTGTTTGTTTATGGATAAGAAAGCGACAGCTACTTTCTTCTGAACGTATCATTTGAAAAACGCGCGAGGCGTCTGTCAAACGTTGCTTTTACCTTGTGGAGCGCGTGGCACGATGGGCGAAAAAGACCGACAACTGTCTCCTTCTCCTGGGATACCTATATAGAAATTGCTTAACATATTAACAAAAGTTCAGGTGGTTGGAAGTAGGAGATACGGCAAAAAAAGAGGTTGGATGCGCCCTGCGCTTCGGCAGAAGAAAGGCCAGCGTGTCTTTTTCCGATCGCTCCCACCCTTCCTTCTTTTCTTACCTCCTACCACAAAAGTTTGTCGATTTATCAAACCAGATGTATATAGTATGTCTTGCAAGTAAAGAAAAATATAGAAAAAATGATAGAATAATGCTATACTAGAATCGCCTGTTTCTGCTAATCTCGTGTGCATTGACAGGCCATCTTTCGTTATTACAATCTTTTTGGTTTACATATTTTAGTTAACGGAGCGTGATACATATGAAACGGTTCATTCCTTTGACTCTCGCCGGGATTTTATCTGTCACAGGACTTAGCCTTCCATCCGAAGCACAGGCCGCATCTCAGGCAAGCTTCCGCGATGTAGCCCAAAGCCACTGGGCCAATCAGGCAGTTACCAAGCTTGCGCTGCGTGATGTTATCGCTGGATACGAAGATGGCTCATTTCGTCCGACAGAAACGGTTACTCAGCTTCAGGCTGTTGTACTTGCCATCCGTAACATGGGCCTAGCCGAGCAGTCTTCCCTTTATAAAACAAGAACGATTCCTTACACGGTTCCAGAGTGGGCGAAAGGCGACATTGCGCTTGCTATTGAGAAAGGTCTATTAAAGCCGGATGAAAAGAATTTCTTGCCTGATTCTCCGGCTACGCGGGCGTGGATTGCACAGCTCATGGTCCGCATGATCGGTAAAGAATCCGAGGCTAATCTGCTTGCTTTGCAGGGTGGAGGCACGTTTACTGACGAAAAGGACATTCCGGACTGGGCTGCCAGCTATGTGAAGGCTGCCAGCAAATATGAGCTTCTCACTGGTTATAAGGAGAAGAACGGCTATTCCTTCAAGCCGAATCGTGCTGTGACACGGGCTGAGATTGCAGCCATGCTGAGCGGTTCCGAAAAGCATCTGAACATCGAGAATGATCGGATGCACACTGGTTACGTACAGGCAATGGCCGGGGACAAGATTAGCATGAAGCGGACAAGCGGTCAGCTTGCTACATACTCGGTAACGAAAGATACGATTTTCTATGGGAACGGCAAAGCAGCCGATATTGGACAGGTGAAGCCATCTGCCCGACTGTTCGTCATTGTTGAAAATGGAAACCTGCGCTATGTAGAAGTGCTTGATGGAGCAGAAACAAACCGGACAATCAGCGCTGAAGTTGAGAAAGCTTATCCAGAGGAAGGTATGCTTGTCGTTAAAACAGTGAGCGGAGAGCTGCTAACGTATCAGCTTGATAAACAGACACCGGTAACATCAAGTACAGGTACGGCAAGTAGCCTAAAGGGTCTGGCAAAGGGGGATGCGATTCTTCTTACGCTGTCGCCTGAAGGCAGTGCTGTCAGCATTACGCTCGTTCGCGAAGGCTCCGATAGCGAAGTACAGGGAACCGTACACGATCTTGATATGGCAGGCAAGCTAATGATGGTGAAGACGGCGAGCGGTGCGTTCAAAGCTGTTCAATTTAATACGAATACGGTACTTGAGTACAAGGGCAAACGATTCCCGACCCTGGAAGATTTGCGTACAGGCGATTCAGTACAGGTTCAGCAGAAAGACGGCGTCGCAACGAAAATCGTCGTACTGGAAATCAAGAATGATGCAGGTCTAAATGGCACGGTAAAATCAGTCAATACGGTTGAAAGATTTGTTACGGTACAGGATGAGAAAGGTGCCATGCAAGTGTACCGGGTAGCTGATAATGCTGCGATTACAATCCCAGGCTTGACGCAGCCGCAGCTTGCAGACATTAAGGTCGGAGACAGCATTGACATGAAGTTTAGCAATAATCTTTTGTCATCGCTGGCGGTCAAAAACCGTACTGCGACTCCTGAGACGTCCAAGGATAGCGCGTTGACAGGTACAGTATTCGCTGTAGTTGATGAGGGCAACAACAAAGTTCTCTCATTTAAAAACGGGAAAGGTGATCTTGTTGCTTACGAAGTCAGTTCGAACGCCAGCTTCATTGTAAATAGTGAATCGAAGACATTAAAAGATATCAAAAAAGATATCAAAAAAGATATGAACATCACGGTACAGCTTGATCAGAATAACAAGATTATTTATGTGAATGCGGATAACCGTGTAAAGGCTCAGGTTATTGCCGTTAATAAGGATAGCCGTCTCCTGACAGTTAAGCTGAATACGGGTGAGACTAAAGTATATATCGCAGATAAAAATGTTAATGTTGTTATTTATGATGAACGCAGCAGAGACATTGGTGATTTGCGAGCAAACGACAATGTTTACATGCGTCTGAACGATTCGAACAACAATATAGTAAACAAAATTGAGGTAGAGCGTTCCTACATTTATCGTGTGACTAATGTGAATGAAGGCTCCAACCGTTTCACAGGGGAGAATGACCGCGGTAATTCGCGTTACTTCTACCTTGACGGCTCCGTAACGATAAGCGTACCAGGTATTACGTATCCACGTATCACAGATGTGAAAACCGGAGACACCGTCAAAGTTACGTATATGGGCGATACACTTAAGTCTCTTGCTGTCGTACCGAACACGATCGGTCAGGTTGTGTCGGTTAATGCCGAAATAAGCAAAATACGCATCAAGGATTACAACGGTGTAACGACGGAGATTGCCGTTCCGGCTGGAAGCTCGATTAAAGTAAATGATCGTAACTATACATCATTAACCGCTTTACAGCCTGGGGATCGTGTGCAGATTTCCGAAGCATCCAACGGACTGAAGAATATTGTTGCGATGAAGAAAATCTCCACTACGTTCACTCAGCTCGATGGATCGTATCGCGACCGGGTATATACGGCTCAAGGTAGCTATTACATCCCGGACAGCCTGCTTGCCCGTCAGCCGAATCTGAATCAATTCCTGGATAGTCTAAAACGGGGAGACAAAATTAACGTGTATTTAATGGATAATCAGCTATTTGATATTGAAAAAGCAAACTAAAGTATAAGTATAGCTTCTTTAACAAAAAAGTCCCCTCCTTCCGCTGCACCAACAGGTACCGGGAGGAGGGGACTTGCTTATTTATTGTTTTTCCATAAGCTGCAAGGAACGAAGCGCGTAGACAAAATCGCTGTTACCATCTAGCAGGCGGGGAAGAATGACGATACGATCATAGCCTGTCTTGGCCGCTTTGTCGGGAACATCAATCGTATGCGGTAGCAGTCCGTCCTTCGGCCCGGATTTTGCCGGAATAGCGAAATTACCGACCTCTTGCTCGCCGTTCAGGAAGATGGCGTAATAGTCATCATTGTTACTTAAATGTACATACGCTTTCTTGGCATGCGCTACCCTGCCAAGCTTCACTTCTGCACCTGTCGGCGGTAGAACGATCAGTTTATCGGTATCAGCCTGGGATAGCTGTAGCATCTGCGGCGGCTGGTATGCGGCCAGCAGATGATCGTACACTCCGGTGTTCAGCTTCCAGATTTCCTTTATCCGTTCAGCACTGAACAAATCCCCTTTAATAATGAAGGATAATTTGTCATAATAGGCGGCAAGGTTCGGATCTTGAATCTGATTTTTGCCTGACTGAATCGTATCACGGTAGCCCTCTGGTATAATTCGCATGTAGTGCCCGATACGCCATTTCGGATATTTGCTAATCGGCAGACGCGACAGCAGCGGATCAGCCAGAGCGTAAGAATCGATCGTATGCAGCTTCGGACCGCCATAGAAGCCGAAGAAACCGATATGGCTTTCCAATGAAATGCCTTTTTCCTGCCATTGCTTTCCTTTCGTAACGAGCGGTGCATCAGGCAGCTTCACACCTTCATGCATACGGAGCAGTCCGGCGGATTTATAATAGAAGGCACGCTCGTCTGCAATGCCATGCTCATCGATTAATCCTTTACGGATTGTACCATACGAGGCATCGCTGAACAGAGAAGGATACGGAGCAAGCAGGCTAAGCGCGAGAATAACAGCCCCGGAACCGATCCATGCTCTTCGCGGCATCGTCAGCGGCATACTGGCAAATGCGATAACTGCGACAAGTAACGGTGCGGTTAAGAAGCGCCCGCTCATGAAGTCGCCCCCGACTTTAATAACGTACAGTATGTACAGGAGCGAACCAGCGGCAATCGGAATTCGCTTCCAGTTTTTTGTCAGGAGTGGCATCAGAGAGCCGAGCATGATAACAGGCAAGGTGACAGGATCATAGAACAAAGAATTTTTCAGATAGAAAAGTCCCTGTTTCGCATACGACACTGCGTCAATGCCTGTGTTCAATTTAGCGTATGCTGTATTCGGCACAGGAATGCCATAATAGAATAGCGAGAAGGCCTCCCATAGAATAAAAGGAAGGAAGCCAAGTACCGCTACGCCGATACGGGACAGCCAGCCTGCTTTCCATGTCTTAAAGTTGAAGAACATCCAGGCCAGCGTCGGAGCGAACAGCAGGATTGTATCCATCCGGTTTACCATTGCAAGCGCAGCGAGGAATGAAAGCCAGAACAAGCCGCGCAAATCCGGCTGGCGTGTAAGATACAGAACGAAGAATATCACTAGCAACAGGTGCGTCAGCGGATTTTCCAGGCCGGACGTCGAGTAGTCCATAAATGCCTTGGAGAAAGCAAGCACCAATACGCCAAGCGCCGCTGTTCGTACAGAAGAGGCGGCCCTAGTTGAGAATAATACGACGGCTGTCAGTGAGACGACGATCGAGAATACGATGCTTGAAAAATACATATTATGCGTGAAGAAGTATATCGCTGAAAGCAGGAACATCCATAGCGGATGCGTATAAGCCTGCACGCGTTCATCCGTATTCCAAGTTAATCCGTAGCCATTCACAAAGTTATCAATCGTACGGTATGTAATGTAGGCATCCTCCGTAATCCATGCGGTACGGTACAGCAGGACGGCGTAGAGGATAATGGCCAGCCATAGCAGCACGGATGCCGTCCGGCTCTTGTGGTTATACGTTTCCATTCGGCTTCTCATCATATATCTCCTTTTGTATCACTTGAAAAACTCGCGAGGTGTGCGCCAAACGTTGCTGTTTCCCTGTGGAGCGCGTGGAACAGTAGGCGAAAAAGACTGAGCGGCAGCGCCCGCGCGTTTTTCTTATGTCTATCCTATACATGCAAGAACTGCTGTCAGGGTGCCTGCAGCAGTTCTGTACACATACGCTTCCAGTTTAGCAAATTTTGAATGGACAAAAAAGAATTTGTTATGCTCATACATTTACAGACTCTGTTATAATAGTACAAGTTCAGACAGAAAGAGGAAATTGATATGAACTGGATTTACATTGCAATCGTTACAGTAGTAGGGATTCTGCTTCGGCTTGGCTTTGTCCTGACCGTGCCGAATCGTCCCATATATGATTTTCAGACGTATCAGGATATCGCAGTTAATATTTTCTATCATCGCGGCCATACGTACCTGGGGGAACCGATAGCATTTCAGGGAATGGGGTATCCGACGGTGCTCGGTTATTTCTACCGGCTTATGGGCAACCATGATGTACTAACAGGTAAGATGTTTAATGTCATTTGCTCATCGCTTACCCTTATTCTGTTCCTGCTCATTCTGCGCAGGCTGACAGATAGAAAATCAATTATTTATCCTGCATATACGGTGCTCGCCTTTCTGCCGAATTATATCGCCTATAACAATGTCATCGGCACAGAGGTGTTCGTTACGTTTCTCTTCTGTGCAATCATCTGGCTGCAGGTTTCGGCGCTGCCTACATATTTGAAGTATCCGCTTCTCGGAATCTTCATTGCAGGTGCTGCACTTACGAAGCCTTTCTTTATGGCGTATCCGGTGCTCATCGCTCTGGTCGTATGGATGCGTACGAAGGGTGTGAAGGATGCACTCGTCTGCCTGACGGTGACAGGACTCGTGATGGCGGCAGTTATGGCACCATGGACATACCGAAATTACGAGAAATTCGGACGATTTATTCCCGTATCCTACAACTCCGGGTATGTATTGGCCGTCAATAATAATGATAACAATACCAAAGGCGGCTGGATGCCGCTGGATAAAATCGCCGTATCCCAGGAGACAAGGAATCAGATGAATAAGATTCTCCAGAATGGTCAGCGCAGCGAAAAGCTTGCGCATGAGCTGGACCCGTTGCTTAAAGAGGAGGGGAAGAAGTGGATTTTGTCCCATCCAGGTAAGTTCCTTGAGCTGGGCTTTCTTCGGCTAAACGGGATGTTTTTTGACGGAGCCTGGGATATACGGGCATGGGCGATGAATGACTTTCAGGGCAAGAACCAGCCCTGGAGCCCGCAGGTGTATGAACGGAATATGAATGTGTTCATCTTCTTTAGCGGAATTGTCATAACGATCCTGAGTACGCTTGGCTTAAGCTATGTTTTACTTAATCTTAAGCCGCTCGTACAGAGCATGTTCCGGCGCTCGTATGCCGCCTCCGAACTTGTGCTCATTCCTACGCTGAATCTTTCGTTTTTCCTTGCCGTGCATTTCGTGTTCGAGGGGCAGGCGCGCTACAACTTTCCGCTTCTCTTCCTGCTTGTCATCGGCACCGTTGTATGTGTCGAATGGCTCCGGTGCGGGAATAGAAGAGAGATTACGCTGTCCGCGTAAATTATTCGTATAGAGGTGTAATCATGTCACGCTCACAATCTACTAATGTAGAAGGCAAGGTGTATAGTAGCTCCGCTATGCCGGTGCTATTGTTCCGGCAGCTAAGACCCAAGCAGTGGACCAAGAATCTGCTTGTGTTTGCTGCATTGATTTTTTCGTTTCCGAATGTAAACACAGAGATGCTGATCCGCTCTGTAGTCGCATTCTTTCTATTCTCCTTCGTATCGGGCTGTGTGTACATTCTGAATGACTTCGTGGATCGTGAGGCAGATCGCCAGCATCCGAAGAAGCGTTATCGCCCGATGGCTTCGGGGGCATTGAACCCATATGTGGCGCTTGTATTCGGCGCGATTCTGCTCGTATGCTCGCTGGCGCTTGCTACGTATTTGGAGCCGCGGTTCGGCTTAGTTCTGTTCGTCTATTTTGTCATGAATGTAGCGTATTCATTTCGGTTGAAGCATGTCGTCATCGTCGATGTGATGATTATCGCGCTCGGCTTTGTTTTCCGTGCGCTTGGCGGTGGTCTGGTCATCGAAGTTCCCGTGACACCGTGGTTCTTCATCTGTACATTGCTGCTCGCCCTGTTCCTTGCGATCAGCAAGCGGAGGCATGAATTGATTCTGCTGGAGAACAATATGGGCTCGCACCGCAAAGTACTGGATAAGTACTCCAAGGATTTGCTGAACCAGTTGAACAGCATTGTAACGACGGCAACGATTATGAGCTACGGGCTCTTTACATTTACGTCAGGACGTACACAGTATCTGATGGCAACTATACCGTTTGTCATCTATGGCATCTTCCGTTATTTATATCTGATTCATATAGAAGACAAAGGCGGAAGTCCGGAAGAGGTTCTGCTTAAGGACAAGCATATTCTGTTTACTGTTATTTTGTACGCTTTGTCGGTCATTATCATTCTTAAATATTTTTCGTAAAACCTATAAGGGAAGAAGGCTATACCTAATATGATAAAACCGGTAAAAACAAAACTGGCGGGCTGGGGCAACTACCCCGTAGAGGAAGGATTTCTGTTCCGTCCTGATAACGGACGGGATGTACTAGAGATTTTGCAATCCGGCCTACAGAACAACTATATTGCGTTCGGCATGGGGCGTAGCTATGGCGACACCCCGCTGAACAAACAGGGCGGTGTGCTGCTAACGACGCAGCTTAATCGTATATTGTCATTCGATGAGACGACCGGTGTTCTCGAATGCGAGGCAGGCGTTACGTTTGAAGATATTATTAACGTATTTTTGCCACGCGGCTATTTCCTTCCGGTCACACCGGGAACGAAGTATGTTACGCTCGGTGGTGCGATTGCCAATGATGTACATGGCAAGAATCATCACCTGGACGGCTGTGTCTCGTCCTTCATTCTGGACTTCAAGTTAATGCTAGCGTCAGGCGAAATCATTGACTGCTCGCGTGAACACAATGTGGACATTTTCTGGGCGACGATCGGAGGCATCGGCCTCACAGGTATCATTCTCAGCGCTCGCATCCAGCTGGAGAAAGTAGAGAGCGCCTACTATGATGTTCTTTATGAGAAGGCGCCCAACATCGAACGGGCGCTCGAATTGTTCGCAGAGTCGGATGACAAGTACAAGTTTTCTGTCGCCTGGATCGATTGTCTGGCACGGGGCAGCTCGCTGGGCAAATCAGTGCTAATGCGCGGTAATTATGCACCTGCTGCTTCACTTCGCTCCGGCATAGAGCCGCTAAAGCTCAAGAATGGGCCGAAGCTGGCGATTCCGTTCGATTTCCCATCCTTTGCGCTGAATAATCTAAGCATTAAATCATTCAATACGCTGTACTATGGTGTAAACAAAAACGTCCGCAAAACCGTATATTTCGATTCCTTCTTCTATCCGCTCGATTCCATCTATAAGTGGAATCGGATGTATGGTAAGAAAGGCTTCGTCCAGTACCAGGCTGTCTTTCCGCCGGAAGGAAAAGAAGGGCTTATTCAAATGCTGGAGCGTCTAAGCAGCTCGAACCGCTCTTCTTTCCTTGCGGTATTGAAGACGTCTGGTGAACAGAACCCGGGTTTGCTGTCGTTTCCGAAGAAGGGATATACGCTTGCGCTCGATATCCCGATTAAGGACGAGTCGCTGTTCACATTTCTGCATGAACTGGATGAACTCGTTATCCGTTATGGCGGTCGCGTCTATCTGGCGAAGGATTCCGAGCTTCTGCCTGAGCATTTTGCTGAGATGTACCCTCGCCTAAAAGAGTTCCGTGCGATCAAGGATCGCATCGATCCGAATCACATCTTCTCGTCCTCAATGGCGCGGAGATTAGGAATCGTGGAGGAATAAACCGATGAATATTGTTGTGTTAGGAGCTACTTCCGGCATCGCCCAGGCCATTGCGACGAAACTCGCCCAGGAAGGCCACCATTTAATTCTGGCAGGCCGACGCATGGACGAGCTGGAGTCGATGTCCAGCGATCTTCGCATCCGCAATCAGGTGGAGGTCTATCCGGCGCATTTCGATGCGCTGGCGATGGACACGCACGAAGCGTTTGTCTCTTCCTGCCTTGAACGTTTTCCGACGCTGGATGGTGTTGTGCTCACTTACGGATATATGGGCGATCAGAAAGAATCGGAGACAGATATGGATATTGTTAAACGAACGATTGATACGAACTACACATCGTGTGTCTCGATTTTACATCGGTTCGCAACCTATTTTGAGCAGCAGAAGGGCGGCTTCATCTGTGCGCTCTCCTCTGTCGCAGGGGATCGGGGTCGCCAGAGTAACTATACGTACGGCTCGTCCAAGGGCGCGTTGTCTCTGTATTTGCAGGGGCTGCGCAACCGGCTTAGCAGCGCGGGCGTGACTGTATTAACCGTGAAGCCAGGCTTCGTGGATACGAAGATGACGTATGGACAGGAAGGTATGTTTCTTGTTGCCAAGCCGGAGAAAGTAGCGAACGATATTTACAAAGCGATCCGTAGCCGGAAAAGCGTGCTCTATACGCCGTTTTTCTGGCGCTGGATTATGCTGATCATCCGGTTGATACCGGAGTCCATCTTCAAAAAGATGAAATTATAAGGGGTATGTACTTGTGATACAGTGGATTGCATTAACGTCCGGCATTGTATTGAATGCTGCGGCGAACATTTTACTGAAAATGGCGGCCAGGCACGCTCAGGAGATGGATAGCGGCGCTCACCTGTTAGTCAAGCTGTTTCTCAACCCGTACCTGTTTACGGGCATCCTCTCGTTCGGCCTTGCACTCGGTGCTTATAGCTACTCATTGACCCGGTTTCCGCTCAGCGTGGGCTATCCGCTTATGACGAGCCTTGGTCTTATTATCGTGTCGCTGTTCTCGTACTTCGTATTCGCCGAACAGTTTTCGGCGGGTAAGATAGCGGGGACTGTGCTTATTATACTTGGCGTTCTGCTGGTGGCTCGTTCTGCCTGAATAGTTGACGGTTGACAGTTGAGAATGGGCAGTTGGAAGTGACTGGTTTTCATAACTCAAGAATAAAAAGTAGTATAAAACATGTATTAGTGGTAGAATAAACAAAAAAGAGGCTCATTATTTCTAAAATGCAAGTCTTAAAATGATAGTGTTTGAGTAAACTAAAAAGACCGCCCGGTACTGCCAATACCGAAGCGGCCATGCATAATAGATGTCCCTGTAGGGATTATCGACTCAGAGAGACAGCCCCCTAGAGCCGGTCAGCTTGCAAGGGGGTTGTCACTTTGTTAGTGCAACTATTGCTACGACTGCCTGGATTAAGCCAACGATTAGTAAGCCAAACGTTAGCATAAGCAAAATCACTTTGTCAGTCTTCAACGATTATCACCCCCTTGCTGCCAGGCTTATCGCAAGACAACAATGGACGACTGATGAATCGATGCCCCTTACAAGCACGATCTATTACACAATGAGAAAATTATACCATATTTAAGCACTCTTGGATGAGATGCTTTTTATAAAATAAAGACAACGGAAGGGAAAGAAAACGAAGCATGCTGTATGCAATTGCGCCGTTTATCGGCTGGTTTGTGGCAGGAGTTATGAAATTTTGTGTCAATTATCTGCGGTTCGGCTCTGAAGCGCGGGACAGGATTGGCAACGGGGGCTTTCCCAGCAATCATACGACCATTATGACGACGACCGTCATGCTCATTGGCTTCCGCGAAGGCTTCGCCACTCCAATGTTCGGCTTAGGTGTTGCCGTTACATATATCGTCATTATCGACGCCATGGGTCTGCGCCGTCATGTCGGGCGCCATGCGACGCACCTCAACCGGATGAACGAGAAAGAGAAGACGCACAAGAAGCTGCGTGAAAGTATGGGGCACAATGGCATTGAAGTGCTCGGCGGACTTGTGCTTGGCTCCTTGCTTGGATATGTGCTCAGTCTACTGCCATGGTAGTTTTCTAATTGACAGTTGATAGATGGTAGCTAGCAGTTGACTTTCACTCTAAGGAGGAGAGGGTAGATGGAAGCGATACTAAAGCAAATTCTTGAAAAGTTAAATAGTATGGATGAGGATATCAAGGAGTTAAAAAACACTCAGAAAAAAGTAGCTGATGGACAAGAGGCATTAACAGCAGGGATGAACAAGCAATTTGAAGAAATAAAAAACGATTTGCGTATCTTGAAAGAACAGACAGTGCGTGCAAGTGAACTGCAATCGCCGGTTACAGATGTACAAAAACAAGTAGACGATTTAGCGATAGATGTCAAGCTAATCAAACGTGTGATTACGAATCAATAAGTAAACGAAGCGTGGTTTTCTTAAAGGCCCAATAAGTTCTACTAACACTATAAAACATGCTACAGACTGGATGTATAATCAAAATCCAGTCTGTAGCTTATTTACAGGGATTTAGTGGTGCTAGGGAAGTGGTAAGCCATGAGTTATATAGATGGAGGATAAAAGGGATATGGAGACGCTGAAGCGGCTGGGCGCCGCAAGCTGGATATATGTTGCGCTTGTCACGGTAATGGGCATCGCGCTCCGGTGCTGGTGGATCTTGAGCATTCCCGCCAAACCGGTCTCAGACTTCAAAGTGTATCATACGATTGCAACCAACATATTTAACCACCTGGGCTTTACGCTGCGTGGCCACCCGGTAGCCTATCAGGGAATGGGATATCCGACGGTGCTTGGATATTTATACAGGATGGCCGGGGCACCGGACCCGATGATAGGCAAATGGTTCAATGTGATACTCTCAGTCGCCACGATGGCGATTTTCCTGTTTATACTGTGTCGGCTGACTGGACGGAAGTTCGTCATATTGTCTGCTTATACGCTTATCGCACTTTTGCCAACCTATATCGCCTATACGAACGTACTTGGCTCAGAAGTGCTGTTGACGTTTTTATTCGCAACGCTTATCTGGCTTCAGATCGCCGGGTTTGATTGGCGGTTGCGGATCATTCTTATCGGTATCATCACCGGACTGGCTGCATTAACGAAGCCATTCTTTCTTGCGTATCCGATCATTGTCGCCGTGACATACTGGCTTATGTCAAAAAATTGGAAGCAGACAATAATCTCGTTCGCTGTAATAGCCGTATTGGCGGCAGCAGTCATCGCACCGTGGACGTATCGCAACTATCAAAAGTTTGGTGCGTTCATTCCTATTTCGTATAACGGAGGCTTCGTTCTTTACATTAACAACAACAATATGAACGCTGACGGCGGCTGGATGCCAGCGGAAAAGGTAGATACGTATAAGGAAGCTATGGCAGGCATCAATTGGGATTGGAAGCATGGCGAGTCGAAGGGCCGATACGATTATCGCCGTAGTGAAGCGGTGAAGGCAGAAGCGAAGCGCTGGATTATGGATAATCCACTTACATTCATCAAGCTCGGGATTTTGCGAACGAAGGAAACATTCTTCGCAGGAGCGTGGGACCTCAGACCGTGGGCAATGAACGAATTGGAAGAGCAGCAGAAGGCTGAATGGCAGGCTATGGGCATTCCATGGAACAATACGAAATTTGAGCGTAATATGGCGACATTTCTTGGCCTTAGCAGCTTCCTCATTTATGCCTTGAGTGTCGCGGGTTTTTTATACATTCTTGTATGTGTGAAGCCCATCCTTGCTGGCCTGTTTCGCAGGCAAGAGCTTGTGCCGGGCCTTGTTGTAGTCCCGGTCATTAATAGTGCTTTCTTCATTGCTGTTTACTTTGTATTCGAGGGACAGGCGAGGTATTGTTTCCCGATTTTGTTCGTATTTATGATCTGTCTTGCGGTGACGATAGACTCACTGCGGCGAAATCTTGTAATAGAAAAGGCGTGAAAACGAAGAGACGTTGGTATGATTGCCACCGTCTCTTTTTTTATCTACGATTTTAATTGGATAAATTTTTAATAAATATCCTGTATTTGAGATTCAAGGAATATCTTTCAGGGTAAAAGCAAGCTATATAAATTACACTTGATATTTTAACAGGGGAGTGTGGTTGAAAGTAGGAAATCGGGAAAAAAGAAGAGGTAGGATGCGCCACACGCGTCACTCTTTTCCATCCATGGATACCAAGGGTGTTGATTTATCAATCTAATATACATACAGACATATATAAGGAGGAATTGAAAGGTGAAGATGAAAAAAACTGTATTATCCCTGCTTGTTTGCTCGCTCGCATTCACACCGGCTGCGTTTGCCCAGGATAAAAAAGAGGATATGCAGCCGAAACCTGGTAAAGCAATCGCATCATATGAACAGTTGAATGAATGGCTCAAATCCAAAGGCGTTAATGACACCGTAGTGACCAGCCATATTCCGACTGTGGAAGAAATTAACGCAGCGCTAAAAGACATGAAAGCTTCACGTGATACTAAGAAGCTAAGCAAGGATCTTGGAAACGATTTTAAGGTTGAAGTAGAGGTGTTCAATACACCGACAGAGGTAAAAGTGCCGACATATATCCCATACAAGGACGTAGCAGGCAAGAAGCTGGAATCAGCTACCGCTACTGGTGTTGTACGCATCATGTATAAGGATGCGGTAATGTACACGCTGGCAGCGAATTCTGCCGAATTCTTATATGACGGTGAGCGCGTGATTGACTTCCGTGATGCGCCCCGCAGTACAGACCCGCGCACATTAAGTTCCACGAATGACCGGGAAGAACAATATCTCTATTACTATAGCCCGTTTGACAAAGATACGGTTGCTGAGGCAAGATTTCCGTGGCTGACGAAGGAGAAGGAATTGATTACAGGACATATCGAGCTTCGCTTTAACGGAACAGGCAATTATTATATTAATGATGTGTATTTTAAATAGAAGATTAAGTAAGGACCTGCAGCATTGTCTGCGGGTTTTTTCTTTGGCAGGTTTACTACAGGCAGGGGCGGTTAAGAGTTGACAATGGATAGTTGACAGTTGACAGTTGGAATTAGTCGTCAAACGATGAGCGGTATGTATCCATCTTGCTATATAGAAATCACTTGACGTAGTAACAAAA
>NZ_KE952903.1:0-595 GCF_000466385.1 Aneurinibacillus aneurinilyticus ATCC 12856 | reverse complement strand
AAGGCTAACGTGTCTTTTTCCGCCTGCTCCCGCCCTTCCTTCTTTTCTTACCTCACACTACAAACATGTGCCGATTTATCCAATCAGATGTATATAATTAAGAGGAACTTTACTTAGGTTCCTTTTTTTGTTTGGGCTAAAATCAGTCACGTTCTTTAACTGTCAACTATCCATTGTCAACTATCAACTACACAAGTTACACTTGATATTTTAACAGGGGAGCGTGGTTGGAAGGAGGAGATTCGGCAAAAGGCAGAGGGTGGATGCGCCCTGCGCTCCGGCAGAAAAAAGGCTAACGTGTCTTTTTCCGCCTGCTCCCGCCACAAACATGTGCCGATTTATCCAATCAGATGTATATAATTAAGAGGAACTTTACTTAGGTTCCTTTTTTTATTTGGGCTAAAATCAGTCGCGTTCTTTAACTGTCAACTGTCCATTGTCAACTATCAACTAAATAAATCCTGTTCTACAAAAAAATTTCGAGAATGCTGCAACTTTTTTCGACAGCCTCCGTCTAAAGATATGTAAAACAAAAACACGCCGCACCGTGCGGTACCTTATACTATATAAGTTACACTTGATAGTTTGACATGAT
>NZ_KE952902.1 GCF_000466385.1 Aneurinibacillus aneurinilyticus ATCC 12856 | reverse complement strand
TTAAGATGAAGGAAGTATTCTCGACGAGCGTCGGGGCGAAGCTCGGACAAGAAGCCCTGAAAAATGGGGTAGAGGCCGGTATCATCGGTACAATTATCGTTCTATTGTTTATGATTGTGTATTATCGTATTCCTGGCGTCATTGCCTGCATTACATTGGTAGCCTATATTTATCTGCTGCTCCTTGTGCAAAATCTCATGGGGGCTACACTTACCTTGCCGGGTATCGCGGCCTTTATTCTCGGGATCGGGATGGCGGTCGATGCCAACATCATTATGTATGAACGGATTAAAGAAGAACTGCGGAGCGGCAAATCGTATCTGTCCGCACTGCGGGCTGGTTCCAAGCGCTCCTTAAGCACGATTCTTGATGCGAATGTGACCAGCATCATTGCCTCTCTTGTTCTGTTTTATTTTGGTTCAAGCGCGATCCGTGGATTTGCGGTCACTCTTATTCTGAGCATTATTGTGAGCATGATTACAGCGGTGGCAGGCTCCCGTTTCTTGATGAACCTGGCCGTACGCTCCAATCTATTCAACAAGCCCGGCTATTATGGGGTAAAGGAGCGTGACATCCGTGAATTATAAGTTTGATGAATACCGATTCGACTTTGTAAAACACAGAAAAAAATATTTTATCGTATCCGCGCTGCTGATTATTGCAGGGATTGTATCCATGCTGACGATGGGACTGAACCTTGGCGTTGACTTTAAAAGCGGGACAAGGGTACAGGTGCAAATCGGCCACACGTTCAAAGAAGCGGATGTGAAGCAGGCCGTGGAACAGATTGGATTGCACTCGGGGAGCATAACGACCGCAGGCGACAAGAAGGACATGGCCGTTATCCAGTTTGCGGAGCCGATTCATAAAGACGAGTTCGCCAAGCTAACGAAAGCGATGGAGGATAAATACGGTAAAGGTGTATCGTTGCAGGAAAGTACGGTAAATCCGATTATTAGCCGTGAGTTGGCCCGTTCGGCCCTCTATTCGGTCCTGCTTGCTTCTGTTGGTATCGTCCTGTACATTACGATACGCTTCGAATTCCGGTTTGCCGTATCGTCGATTCTTGCGCTTTTGCATAACGTCTTTCTGGTCATTACGCTGTTCAGCATTTTTCAGATTGAAGTGGAGCTGACCTTTATTGCAGCCATTCTGACGATTGTCGGCTATTCCATTCACGATAACATCATTATCTTTGACCGGATTCGCGACAATCTGAAGCATGCCAAGCTGAAGACGGTACAGGACGTGGAGAACGTCGTAAATCATAGTATTGATCAGACGCTGGCCCGTTCCATCAATACCGTACTGACGGTCGTCATTTGTGCGGCAGCGCTCTACATTTTCGGTGGAGAAAGCATTCGCCACTTTACACTGGCCCTCATTATCGGCCTGATTTTCGGAGCCTACTCCTCGATCTTCATCGCAAGTCAGATCTGGGTATC
>NZ_KE952901.1 GCF_000466385.1 Aneurinibacillus aneurinilyticus ATCC 12856 | reverse complement strand
CAATTTTAATAAAAGAATTGAAAAACGAAAAGGAGTGGAAGGAGGCCTATCCAGTGATGAAACAATTAAGGACCCATTTGGATGAAGATCAATTCCTTCAATTAATTCAAGAAGCTGCACAAAAGGAAGATATTCAACAAGTTCAACAAGTTTCTAAAGCAAGTTGGAATTATACTTACGAAGGAATTATTCCTTTTGAAATTCAGGAAAGCTTCTTAAAATTCGCTTATAATGATGAGATGATGCAAAAGAGATTTTTATAAATGTAGAAAAAGACAATAGTATCGGAACAACCTTTTACAAAGCAAAAGGGTTCAAAGTTGTTTCTGAATTCGACGATGACTTTAATGGATATATCCTAAAAACAGTAAGAATGGTTTTAAAAGTGTAAAGTCCGCTAAATAGCAGACTTTTTTAACATAAATAATACTGATAGATTATTCTCATTTAATAATGCCATAAAAGGACTTAATACAAGCGTTATCATAATAGTTACCCCTTCGGCTCATGCTACAACACATGCCGTATCGTATAAGACGTGCCTGATATTTTCTTGAAGCATACTGGATACCTCGATCGGAAGCATGGAGAAGTGAAATAACTAAACGGGATATAGGGTGTTTCTTAAAAGGGCAGCCATTCGTTTTTATTAGATAGTAAGGTAATGCCTTTATTCAGAAGGCTTTTATTAAGGTGTATACACGGGTTGTTGTTGAGTAATACAATGAATCCCTCCACCCCACCAGTTAATTTCAATCGGATTAATTTGCACAATTTCCCGACCAGGGAACACGCTTTGAAGAATAGCTTTAGACTGCGCATCTAATTGCTTCAACTGTTCTGGTTTTCCTGGTTCCCAATATTTTGCTGATATAACGACACCGTTGGAGATTAAAAAGTTCAGGTAGCTTACTGCTGGAATTTGATACACTTTATCTCCGGGTTTAAAGCCGAACTGAGGGTAGATGTCCTCTTCTTGGACGATATGTTCATTCCAAACTAGTTTTAAATCCGGAGAAGGAACACGAATAATCTTAAACGGCTTTCCATTTACATCCGTTGCGCGTTTTAACCTCTCAACTACTTCTTCGATCCTTTTGTAATCTTCCTTTTCCAACTTGTTGCTGTTACGTGCTTCCTCAGAAATTTGAGCAACTAAAACCGTATGTGGATCAACAAACCTTGCTACCTCATCCACATGACCATTCGCTCCATTTCCGAAGAAGTTTTCAAAAATCGGGCTTCCATCAGGCGTTAATTTGTCAGAAAGAGGGCTTTGCTTCAGCCAAATGATCTTCTTTTGTCCATATAACCTAAGGTATTCCTTTTCAATTTCCTCAAGGCTTTTTCCGGGATTACGCTGAAGTGCCATATCCTCGTACGTCATCATTACGCCCTCACCATTAACCTCTATCCCTCCACCTTCTGCAACAAAGTCAGATGATAATAGTGGGATGTTCAGCTCTTGAGCCATTGCCTTATCAACATCACCAATCGATTTTGCTCTATCTCTGTCCCATATCCCATACATATTCCAAGAAAAATCTGCTATCATTCCTTTACCTTCACTATTTTTCAGAAACAGTGGCCCCATATCTCTCATAAATAAATAGGGTTTCTTGTATTCACGAAGGTTAATTTTCTTGGGGTCCACATTATAAATGCTTAAAAAATGTAAAACCTCTTCCTTGGAATCTCCTCCTGTTTGAAGGATAAGTTCCACTTTTACATTGTGGGAATGTAGAGCCTGAATAATTTGGGCGGTTACTTTGTGCTGTTCATCAGTAGTAGACTCACCAAACTCATTCCATTCCCACGCTAGCCACACTGCACTTTGTTTCTCCCATTCGGCAGGGAACGTATAACCGGTATTTTCTACTATAGGCTTAGTTGCCTCCCCGTTATCAGCAGAAGCAACGGGAGAAAAACTAACAAGAAAAATATTTAAAACAATAAAAAATACCTTCGGGCTATGCCAATAGTTTTTTTTCATACAAACTCCTCCTTGTAAAACATTATGCCCATCAAGCTAAAATTTTCTGGTACCTCTAAAACAATGAAAAGATAGTGTTTTTTATGAATCTACCGAACTTGGGTAATCGGAAAATAGTGTGGAACGAGGGTTAAAAAGACCCCTCCTCCATTGCCTTAGTCAATGTGGAAAAGTCAGCACCATAGATTTCTTCATAGACCCATTCATAGCCAATTTGTGCCCAAATTGGGAATTGATCAGGTAACAATTTTCCGAAAGTAACTTCAACTTCTTTAAATTTCTTTTTATTTTTTACTTTACGATAGCCTTGTGTAAACAATATTTTTGCTCTAAGAGCTTCAAAAGAATAACCACGACCAACATGGTTCATTGTCTTAATTAAACGATTCAAGGACTCTGTATAGGCGTTTGTAATGGGAGAATTGAAATAGTTGAATATCTCCTCTTCCCAATTATTCATTGACTTAATCAGGTCTTCAAAATAGGTCATTAATTCTTTGGGAATATTTGAAAGCCAGTTTTGGTACAGTTTATTGGCTTCCTTAAACGATTCAGCTTCATAAATGTCAAAGAATTGCTCTTTAAGTTCATATGCTTGACCAAGTAACGGGAACTTATCAGTCCATACTTGCAACTTTATTTGATCATCGAAATCGTTTAGATCCTTTCGTCTTGTAAGAAGAACATAACGATCTCTCATAAGTTGTCTACGTTCTTTGACTGATACATTTTGACGGTTAGCTTTTCGTATTTTTTCTAACGCTTCATTGGCTAATTTAACAACATGGAACGATTTTGGCATGTGGTATCACTGTATTAACAGCACTTTTATAAGGATTCCACATATCCATTGCTACAAGTTCGATTTTATCAATATCTTGAAGTTTAGATAGGTAACTGATAACCATATCCTTATTGCGTTTTGGCAAAATATCAATTACCGACTTGTTTTCAACATCTGTGATGACACAACGATAGTTTTTAAGCAAATGGACTTCATCACTACCAAGCCATTTAGAAATTCTAAAATCAGTTTGAGCTTCAAGTTCAGCAACGTAGTCATTAAAGATGTTTCGTACAGTTTTTTCGTCAACGCCTATCTCTTCTGCAATACTGGTAAACGTTTTTTCAAGACTGGATCTTTGAATCCAACTTATTAGCCTGTTAGTAACAGAACGATTGACATCCATATCTGGTAAATTTTCAAAAAATGTTTCACTACATTCCCTACATTTATATCGTTGGCGATTGACATAAATACCGACACGTTTTGCGTGCATTGGCAGATCGTAAAAAAGCTGTTTTTTCTTACCATGTTTGTAGAGATTAGAAACCGTACCACATTTAATACAATAGGAGGGAGATGGAGTAGTAGTTTCCACTAAGAAGCGATAATCATCTTCACTCTCTTCCATATAAAGAATCTTTAATTTTGGCAGGTTAAGCATATTAGTTAACATTCATTCTGTCCTTTCATAAATCCACAAATACAAAATAAGATCTTAAAGTGACCCTTCGGGGTGCCGTCAAGTGAGAAATCATAACAGTTAAATTAGCTTATTGATTGTTCATTCACTATAGGTGGTAATTCCGTTAATCTTATTATTCTAAACCCTAGTCTATGAAGGTTATCAAAGAAATTCACGAACATTTCCACTGGTTTTAAAAATGTGAAACTTTGTTTATTTTTTCACCATCTTTTAGTCTTTGTATAATTTTTTTATGTCATCTAGACACTTAATAAACTTTTGAATCACCTCTTTAGGATAGATAATACGGACTTTATTTCCAAAACTAATAATTTGTGTCATAGCTTTATCAATGGTGTAATAATTTTTCTTTACGATTATTGTCCCATTTGGATTATTCACTATTTCATCTTTTTGAAAGTTATCTAATACGTGTGCCCTCATCTCTCGGCTAAATTGGAGGCAAACCGTGAATGGCCTTATGCTGCTTCCCGATTTCCCATTCTCTTTTTCATATATATCTTCAATAGTATATGGACGCCTGGTAAAATAGCGATTTGTGTTATATGTTTCAATTATCCGGGTTAATTTAAATACTCTGAGTTCATTACGCAGTAAACAATAAGCCCAAGTGTACCAGTGGTAATCTTTTAAAAAAATTCCCATGGACTCAATGTCTCGCTCTGTTTCATTTCCTTTATGGTCCACATAGCGAATCTTAATTACACTACAATTTTGAATTGATTTGTATATTGTTTGAATATGTTGCGAACTATTATTCGAATGTGAAATTTGTAATTGGATGTTTTTATCTTGCGTGGGTACGGAGTCAATTAATTGATTAATTTTCGAAATCAATTCATTGATATCTTCGAACCCAGTAGCCTTTTCAATGCTTTTCAACGCCCACTGTATAGAGAGTAATTCATCTAAAGTTAGATACTTTTTATCCAATTTGAACCCATCCATTAATTCATAACCGCCTTCTTGCCCAGGAAGCGACACAATGGGAATCCCTGCACGATTAAGAGAATCGATATCTCTATATATTGTTCTCTCTGATACTTCAAAGTACCGCGATAAGTCCACAGCCTTCATTCTTTTCCTGTGAATTAGTAACACAATGATTCCCAATAATCGTTCGATTTTCAAGGTTAGTCCTCCTGTAGTTCATTTCTTAGATATTGTGCAGTTAGCGAGTTACTTCTTAGTACTAAATCATGTGGTGTACCTGTGAATATGATTTCTCCTCCTTTTTTTCCGCCACCAGGTCCAAGGTCAATAATCCAATCTGCTTGCTTCATTATATCTAGATTGTGTTCAATCACTATGACGGTACTATCGTTATCAACTAAACGATCTAGAATGGATTGTAAATGTCTAACATCGGACATGTGAAGTCCAGTTGTTGGCTCGTCCAATACGTAAATATTACCAGATTGGTGCAGCTCGCCAGCTAATTTAATTCTTTGACATTCTCCCCCCGATAACGTGTTCAGCGGCTGGCCTAATGTCATATAGTCTAATCCTACCTCTGATAATGCTTTTAAAGTGGAAACAACTTCCTTATCCCGAAAAAATTGAAGTGCCTCTAATACTGTCATGTCCAATACATCTGAAATGGATTTCCCATCTAACGTATACTGAAGAACTTCATCCTTGAACCGTTTCCCTTTACAAGTTTCACAAGTCGTTCTAATACTTTCAAGAAATGCAAGATCTGTATTAATATAGCCGTTTCCTTGGCAATCTGGGCACGCACCCTCTGAGTTAAAACTGAACAGTGACTTACTCACTTTGTTAGCAGAGGCAAAGGAATCTCGAACCACATCCATAATGCCCGTATAAGTGGCTGGGGTTGACCGAATCGAGGTACCCACTGACTTTTGGTCGATAACAATGGCTTCTGGATGCTGTTTTAAAAACGCATCAAAAATCAATGTACTCTTCCCTGAACCAGCTACGCCAGTAATTACAGTAAGAACACCACAAGGAATATGAACAGTAACGTTCTTTAGGTTGTGATTTGATGCATCGACAATGGAAAGATATTTGTTGGACTTACGGGTTTTCTTTTTTAATGCTTGTTTATTCCTCATATAGTTTCCAGTTAATGTATCAGCATCGTATAATCCCAGAAGACTTCCTTCATAGACAATTTCACCACCATTTGTACCTGCTCCTGGTCCAATATCGACGATATGGTCAGCAATTTTAATAACATCCTTATCATGTTCAACTACTAAAACAGTGTTTCCTTTGTCTCTGAGCTTTTGGAGCATGCGATTGAGATTGTTTACATCATGTGGGTGCAATCCGGTACTCGGTTCATCAAAAATATACATCATATCCGTTAAACTGCTATTAAGATGTCGTATCATTTTTACACGCTGTGCTTCTCCACCAGATAAGGTTGATGTTTCACGGTCCAGTGTAAGATAATAAAGTCCCATGTCCATGAGATGATGTAGTCGAATTGAAATGTTGGAAACAATTGATTTTGCTATTGGATCCTTTATTGCCTCGATTACCTTTATCAGTTCACCTATTTCCAAGGCAGCGAATTGAGCAATGTTATAACCATCTATTTTACAATTTAATACCTTTTGACTTAGCCGAGTTCCATTGCATGCTGTACAATGTGTTACGGAGATAAATTTCCTAACATTATTCGATATTTGACTGATCTCTTTTTTTAAGTACATGCGTCTAAATCTATCGACAACGCCTTCAAAATATTTCAAGGGTTCGTTTTTTAAGGGTAAAACGATTTTTTTATCTTTTCCGTATAGTAACGTTTGCCACTCTGCATCCGTGTAATCCATTAACTTTTTATCTGGATTGAATATGCCTGAGATTAAATGCTTCTGCCAATACCATTTCCCCACGGAGAACGTGGAAAACAAAATCGCTCCTTCATTAAGTGATTTTGTTTTATCGAATAGCTTTTCAATATCGGGCTCAACCTTTCGTCCAATTCCCTGACACTTCGGACACATCCCTTTAGGATTGTTGAAGGAAAAAACATCAGATTCGCCAATAAAGGGCTTTCCAATACGAGAAAATAATAATCGCAATAATGAGTAAATATCGGTGACCGTACCAAGCGTTGAACGTATATTTCCTCCTAGTCGTCTTTGGTCAATCACCACGGCGGGGGAAAGATTCTCAATGGACAATGCGTCTGGTTGACTGTATGTTGGTAATCGATTTTGAATATACGTCGAAAATGTCTGATTTAACTGACGTTGGGCTTCCTTACTTATTGTGTCGAATACGATTGATGATTTTCCAGATCCAGAAACACCCGTAAATACAGTGATCTTCTTTTTGGGAATAGTTAGTGTTACATTTTTTAAGTTATTTTCCTCTAAGCCAACAAGTTTAATATATTGATTCTCAACCATAATTAACCACTCCTGTAACGTTGGTCTATATAATATAAAGATCATTATACAGAAGTACCCTGACAACATTATGTCAGGGATTTAAAAAATAAATAAACTCTAAGGTGTAAGCATGTTTTAAAAGAGTTTTAAGGTTTGTATTGACTTCTTTTCATGTTACAAGCATTTTTTGATATTCTTTTACTATCAAATTTTTAAAGATAAGTAGGTAGTACATCAAAAAAGCTGCTTAGTTATATTCCACACGATAATCCGATTTATGACTTTATAAACATTAATTTAACCATTGAGATTTTCTACACGATAATCCGAATACCCCCGAACTCAAGATATGGAATTTCATTTTTTCTTTAAAGATTCCCTTCCATTAATCCAGATCCCTAATAAAGCGGCTAATCCTGCAAAAGCAGCAAGTAAAGTACTTTTTATGAAAAGCGTCTCAGAAAACCATAAATATATAAGCGTAACCAAATACACAACAGGCAAGATAGCACCTAAATAAACATTATTTCTTCTCGATAAAAAAATTGAATTACTAGTATTACAATAGTAATCAAAAAACTATATAACATTAAGCATCTCCTCTTTCATTTTTATATTTGTCAACACGCCTGTTGATTATCCAGTATAATCCAGAGTGGATCGTCATCACACCGTGCCCCAAACGGGCGTCGGTTCGTCTCCCGCACAGAAGCGTAGAGGGCCGCTTTTTGCCCCAGCCAGGCGGGATCGCAAAACATCTGGGTAGGCGCGAAGGGGGAGGCAGTTGCTGTCCTTTTTCGCCTGGCCGGGGCATGCGCTCGGGAAGGGA
>NZ_KE952900.1 GCF_000466385.1 Aneurinibacillus aneurinilyticus ATCC 12856 | reverse complement strand
CGTTTGGGCACGGTGTGGTGGCGATCTACTTTGGGTTATACTGGATAATCAACACCCTTGATTTATTATTTTTACAGGGGGAAAAGGAAGGCCGAACGCGTTGCCAGAGTCGACTGTTGCGCGGAAATATGCTCTTGCTCAAGGCATTCCGGCTCATGCGATTTTGACGGAGGAGCAGTCGCGTATTACTGAAGAGAATCTAGTGTACGCGAAGCAGCTTGCTGGAGAACATAAGCTGCAAACCTTTCTTGTTGTAAGTGATCCGCTGCATATGAAGCGCGCGGTAAGAATGGCCCAGGATCTGGGGATGCAGGCTGAGCCTTCTCCCACAACAACATCAAGATACATAGGTATCTGTAGCCAATTAGCTTTTTTGAGCAGAGAAACCTTTAACTACCTCGGCTATTGTTTTGTGCATACTTACTTTTTAATAATGCGGCGAGCAGTCTTATAATTTTTATCTGCTGGTTCCCGCTTGCGTAAAGAGCTGCATGGAGGAAGTTCTGGGAGATGAAGCGTGTTATAGAATTCATAGTGTGAAAAAGAAAAAGAAAAGAAGGTGGTATACGTTGACCATAATATACAGGCATACGGTAAATAAAAGTGCATGTCGTACCCAACCGCTTTGGCAGTAGGGCATTAGGCTGAACAATATAAGTGGACCCATACATTTCCAAATTAGAGCAAGAAGCGGGTTTGTTGAAAAAATTGAAGAAAGCAATGGATTGGCTTCTTCAATATAGTTGTTTTGAATCCCGTAACTAGTAAAGTACCAGTCAGTGATGTTGAGGATAAACAAATAAAAGATAAAACGCTGGTAAAGGGAAACGGTGCGAATCATACAAACTCCTTCCATAGACAAAAACTAATTTTTTTATATTTTAGCCAAATTTAGAGAAATAAGTAACAATAAGACAAAAAAATGATCCATTGACTATATCAATGGATCTAAGGTAGGAGTGGAGAGATTAATTCAATTCCAGGAGGTGTCAACCCATTTAAGGGGGTTGTTTTTATTATAAATGGTTTTGTAAGCGTTATCAACACTATTTTCTAAATTTTTACCATCTTTTTTATTCAGGGGAATTTACTCGAAAAAGAAATATTTTTCCTTTCCTGACATATAGTTTAAAGAAGAGTTCAGAAGGAAGGTGTAAAGATGCAGCGGATACAGCTATCCTTTCCACAAGTTGATGAAAGATTGTTGTCACAATTCCGGTTATCGTTATACGATGAGATGGAAAAGGCGTGTTCTGTGTTGCATTTTTGTATACAGGAAGACGAGGATAGAAGGTACAGGCATTTTCATTGTCAGGGTTGGCCAAAGGAAGAACACACGATTTTGGTGTATGAAGCATGGATGTCAGCGTTAGTGAATGCCATTCGGTTTTATGTGTCTGCCAAGGAAGAGGAATGGATATTCAGACGTATCGTACATCATCACTGTTATAATAGAGCAGTTGGAAAAAACAGACTATCCCGCTATGTATTAGAGCATGTTCGGGATAGATGCGAAGAGGGTGAGGACAAGAAAAGGTACAACAGGCATCGAATTGAACAAGAAATTATAGCTTATTTGGAAAATTACCATATCCTTCAATTGGATGGCTTTTTTCGTTTTCGCCTGAGAGAATACATAGAAGAGTTATGCGAAAGTGTGGATGTGTGCATTGAACAATATATAGCGGAAGAAGAGCATGGAACACTTTTGAAACGCCTGCAAACTTTTTTCTTTGCACTTCCGTACCGTACAGATCTGCTCAGGCTTGTCCATACATCTCGTTTTGAATTTACTTATTATAACGAAGCATGGGAAGAGCTTGTGCCATCCGCCTCCCTATATTCGCCAGCGGAAGTAGGACTTGTTTATGCAGATGAAGAAGCGGCAATTATTACAGCGTTAGCCGCATTTTCGCCGAAACGAATCGTGATATACACCCGTTGGCCAAGCCATGGGTCGATTGCGACATTGGAGCGGCTTTTTGCGGATAGAATAACGGTTTGTACAAAATTTTCATTTCCGGTACACATTGAACCTGAGGCTTGACTTTCATTTTATAGCTTACTATAATCAAATCAATAGCATCATACCTAATAGCAATGATAAGGACATGGTCCCAACCATACGGTTTTCAGAGAGGGGAGACATAGGCTGTGAGCTTCCCAACACGCGGTTGTCGACTACCACCTTGAGCTGCCGACCGGAATGCGCATATGCGTTAGTATGGAAGGCCGGAACACAGCTTCCGTTATCGAATGACGAGGACATAGCATTTCCAGCTGGTTTTGCGGTGTCGAATTAGGGTGGTACCACGAGAATAACACGCTCGTCCCTTTGGGGACTGAACGTGTTTTTTTATTTGTGGATAAGAAAGTAGATGTTGCCGTAAAGGAAGAAGGCAATATCTACTTTCTTCCGAGCGTATTACTTGAAAAAACCGCGAGGCGTGTGCCAAACATTGCGTTGCGCTACAGCTTGGCATCGCCCGCGGGTTTTTCTTATCTGAAGGAGGAAGTTATCATTATGTCAGTAGTGAAAGTTACATTGCCGGACGGTTCCAAGCGTGAATATGAATCCGGTGTAACCGTTGAGGATGTTGCGGCTTCCATCAGCCCAAGCCTGAAGAAAAAAGCGATTGCCGGTAAAGTGGACGGTAAAATCGTCGATGTTAAAGCGGTTATTCCACATGATGCTTTACTGGAAATTTTGACAGAAGACAGCCAGGAAGCACTGGAAGTGATGCGTCATAGCTGTGCGCATTTAATGGCTCAGGCAATTAAGCGTATCATTGGTGATGATAACGTGCGTTTAGGAATCGGTCCGGTTATTCAGGATGGTTTCTATTATGATATCGATACCAATGTGACAATTACACCGGAAATGCTGGAGCAAATCGAGAAAGAAATGCAGAAAATCGTCAAAGAAAATTTGCCGATCGAACGCAAAGTCGTCTCCCGTGAAGAAGCGCTGGAGATTTATGAGAAGCTTAATGATCATTTGAAAACTGAAATTATTTCTGAGCTGCCGGAAGGCGAAGAAATCAGCATGTATCATCAAGGTGAGTTTTTCGACCTTTGCCGCGGGCCTCATGTTCCGTCTACAGGCAAAATTAAAGCGTTCAAGCTAATGAGCGTGGCTGGCGCATACTGGCGTGGCGATTCCGATCGCCAAATGCTGCAACGTATTTATGGCACATGCTGGGCCAAAAAGTCCGATCTGGATGAGTACCTGCATTTTCTTGAGGAAGCAAGAAAACGTGATCATCGTAAATTAGGTAAAGAGCTTGAGCTCTTTATGTTCTCCGAGGAAGCACCGGGAATGCCGTTCTATCTTCCAAAAGGTATGATCATCCGTAATGAGCTGGAAGCGTATGAACGTAGTTTACACGTACAACGTAGCTATGAAGAGGTACGCACACCACTTATGATGAATCAGCGTCTATGGGAACAGTCTGGACACTGGGATCATTATCATGAGAATATGTACTTCACTGAGGTAGATAATACGAAGTTCGCGCTCAAACCGATGAACTGTCCAGGTCATATGCTGGTTTATAAAAATAAAATCCATTCCTACCGTGATCTGCCAATTCGCATGTCAGAGTTTGGGCAGGTGCACCGCCATGAATTCTCTGGTGCGTTGAACGGCATGATTCGTGTCCGTACGTTCACTCAGGATGATGCGCACTTGTTTGTCCGTCCGGATCAAATCGAATCTGAGATTAAAAACGTGATTGATCTTGTTGATAAAATATATGGGGTATTTGGCTTTAATTACACCATTGAGCTGTCGACACGTCCGGAAGATTCAATGGGCAGTGACGAACTGTGGGAGACAGCCGAAAAATCCTTACAGAATGTGTTGGATGGTTTAGGTGTTCCATACCATATTAATGAAGGCGATGGCGCTTTCTACGGTCCGAAAATCGACTTCCACATTCAGGATGCCATTAAGCGAAGCCACCAATGTGCAACCATTCAGTTGGACTTCCAAATGCCTGAGAAGTTCGATCTAACATATATTGGCGAGGACAATCAAAAGCATCGACCTGTTGTTATCCATCGCGCCATCTATGGGTCGATTGATCGCTTCATCGGTATTCTGACAGAGCACTTTGCAGGTGCATTCCCAACTTGGCTTGCACCTGTACAGGCAAAATTGATTACAATTGCGGAACCGCACAAACGTTATGCGGAAGAAGTAAAAGAGAAGATGCTGGAGAAAGGCATCCGTGTTGAGGTAGATAGCCGCAATGAAAAAATCGGCTATAAAATCCGTGAAGCGCAAATGAATAAAGTACCGTTCATGCTCGTTATCGGTGATAAGGAGATGGAAGATGGCGCATTGTCCGTACGTCGCCGCGGTGAAGGCGATCTGGGAGCCAAACCAGTCGATGAAGTCGTGGAAATGATTCTTGAAGAAATTACAACTAAAAAATGCTAATCTGCAGCAGATAAATAAAAAATGGAGAGAAAGGCGCCTTTCTCTCCATTTTTTTAATTCCCAAGGCTTGCTTACAACGGTATGTAAGGGTCTTTTTACATAGTCTTTACGAACTGTTAACTTTATATTGGCATAATGAAAGGAGGAAAAGAGGAGGAGCAGCACATATGTTTTCATTGTTTAAAAACCTGCGAAAAACAAAAACCCCATTCGTCTATACCGATCAGCGGGTTCAGGTCAAAAGACGTCTGGAGAACGAGCTGGCAGCCGGCCGCCACGTAGTATTGCTGTATCTTGATATTATGAAGTTATCTGATATCGAGTTGAAGTTTGGATATATGGCAGCCGGTCGTATTCTGCAACATATGGATCAGGCGTTGCTCATCGCCTGCCGTCACAGTTTGATGCCGCCGACCCGCTTGATTGCCATACAGAAATTGTGGGCTGATGACTATGCCGTCTACCTTTCGTTCGAGCAGCATTGTACCGATGTGTTGGTGCATCACATATGCATCACGCTTAAACATGAAGTGGAAAAGGTACTAAACCGCAAAATTACACATTCTCATATTAGCAATATCGAAGTACATATCGGATATGCAAAAATTGAAGGGATGGATCTGGCCAAAGACATGTATTCTTCCGTTAAATTGGCGAGTCAGATGGCCAAGTGCGGGTTTATGTCGGAAGAGTTCAGGCAGATGCAGGAATTTCGCAGGATTATGGAGCAGGAAGATATTCATACGGTCATTCAGCCAATCGTATCATTGAAAACAGGAGTACCATTGGGGTGGGAGACGCTTGTACGCGGGCCGGAGAATAGCTGTTTTCACTCGCCAGGCCAGCTTTTTTCTTTTGCACAAAAGACCGGAACGAGCTTCCAGCTGGAATCGTTGTGCCGTCGCCATGCGGTAAAGCGTCTAGGGCAATTGCGCCCATCAGAGAAATTGTTCATCAATCTGGATGCGCGCAGCATTGATGATCCCTTTTTGCTGCGTGGGCGAGTATTTAAATTAATGGAGCAATACCAGTTGAATCCACACAATATTGTTTTCGAGATTACAGAACGGCATGCGATTAAGAATTTCGCTTCTTTTCGTACTATTATTCAGGCATACCGTAAAAAAGGATATTTAATCGCCGTAGATGATGCAGGCGCTGGTTATTCCAGTCTGGAAGCTATCGCCGAAATCTACCCCGACTATATTAAGCTTGATATGGCCCTTATACGCAACATCGATTCTGATGCGGTTAAGCAGGCATTGGTAGAAACGTTCGTGCAGTTTGCAGATAAGGTAAAATGTCGTATTATTGGTGAAGGCATCGAGACAGAAAGTGAATTGGAAACGCTGGTGAAGCTGGGTGTGGATTATGGACAGGGATTTCTGTTAGGACGGCCGGGACGTGATGGCGCACCGATTACAGAACAGGCGATAAATAAGCTGAGGCAATTGCAGGAGGAACGTTCGATGCTCCAGTTTGAAGAACCGTCTGGCAAGGTAGGGGATATCGTTAGAAGTACTGTTTGTGTAAACCAAGATACTCTAGTACGAGAAGTCCATCATATTTTTGAGCGAAACGCAAAAATTGACAGCATTGTGGTCCTTGAAGGCAGGATTCCCCGAGGGCTTATTATGCGTTTTCAGCTATACAAAATTCTTGGTGGACAGTACGGTGTTGCGCTGTATTATGAAAAGCCGGTGTCGCAGTTGATGAATCGTAGTCCCCTTATTGTCGACAGGCGCGAAAATATCGAATTGGTTGCAAAAAACGCGATGGAGCGCCAGTCCTTTTATTTATACGATGTCGTTATTATTACTGAAAAAGGTCAATATACAGGTGTGGTTACAGTACAGAGCCTGCTGGACATGCTCGCAAAAGCAAAGCTGGAAATCGCTGCAGTATCCAACCCGCTGACAGGATTGCCAGGTAATGTTCGCATTGATCGAGAAATTGCCGTGCGCCTGGGTAAGCGGAATGATTTCACAGTTATTTATGCTGATTTGGATAAGTTTAAATGGTTTAATGATCAATTCGGTTTTGAACTTGGCGATGAAATTATCCGTCGTACGGCACAGATGCTTGGTACGGCCATTCGAGTGAGCGGAGGCAAACACTGCTTTTTGGGTCATATTGGCGGAGACGATTTTATTATGATTACACCACCTGACCATGTAGATGAAATCGTTTTATACGTACGTCAGCGTTTTCACGATCATTTTCAGGACATTGCAGGAGATGAGAAGGACGTAGGGACCATTCTTTCTATTTCAATGGCTGGAATACGTTGTGTGCCAGGCGTGTATAAATCTTCTGGGCAAGTTGCTGAGAAAGCAGCCCGAGTTAAAAAAGAGGCCAAGAAAATCATAGGAATTTCTTATATAGAAGATACGGAACTTTGTAATCAGGCCCGTATGTAGTAAAGCGACTGCATCCTGTAAAAAGTTGTAGTGTAAAGCTTGACGGGACAATCTTCATGGGATATACTGTTACAAGTGTAAAGAATATAACGGAATCCAAAGCAGAAGCACCCGCTTCTCACCTGTATGATGCATATATGTTGTCTTCAGGTATGTATTATGATCCATAATGAAAGTATGTATTTATGGAATAGAATGCGGGCGTAATGTGCCCGCATTTTTTGCTTTGGTTCAAAAAAATCTGGAGGTGGCAGGCTATTAGCAAAGATCATTTAGTCAATGAAGATATTCGGGCTCGTGAGGTTCGTTTAATTGATCATGAGGGTGAGCAGATCGGTATTGTGCCGTTTCGTGAAGCGCTTCGCCTTGCACAGGAGAAAGAGCTTGATCTTGTGAACATCGCGCCGACTGCTAAACCGCCGGTGTGTCGTATCATGGACTATGGTAAGTTCAGATATGAACAGCAAAAGAAGGAAAAAGAAGCTCGTAAAAATCAGAAGGTTGTCGACATTAAAGAAGTTCGTTTGTCGCCGACGATTGAAGAGCATGATTTCCAGACGAAGCTACGCAATACTGTGAAGTTTCTTGAGAATGGAAACAAGGTTAAGTTGACCATTCGCTTCCGTGGACGCGCGATTACTCACTCTGAAATCGGTCAGCAAGTAATGGAAAAGCTGGCGAAAGAAGTGGAGAATATCTCGACTGTCGAGCGTAAGCCGAAAATGGAAGGGCGCAGCATGATTATGATTCTTGCGCCAAAAAGCGATAAGTAATTTTTGATTGGAGGATTTGTACGATGCCAAAAATGAAAACTCACCGTGGAGCTGCTAAGCGCTTCAAGAAGACTGGAAGTGGCAAGCTGAAACGCTCCCATGCTTATACTAGCCATATTCTGGAGAAAAAATCTCCGAAACGTAAGCGTAATCTGCGCAAGGGCGCAATCGTATCGAACGGCGACCAAAAACGCATTGAGTCCATGCTGACATACATGAAGTAATTACGATTTTTGATTTGAAGATTTAGGAGGAGAACATCCATGCCAAGAGTTAAAGGTGGAAATGTGGCGCGCAATCGCCGTAAAAAAGTATTGAAGCTTGCTAAAGGTTATTTCGGTTCCAAACACCGTTTATTTAAATCTGCAAATGCACAAGTTATGAAATCCTTGCTGTACGCATACCGTGACCGCCGTCAGGTAAAACGTGATTTCCGCAAACTGTGGATCACTCGGATCAACGCGGCAGCGCGCATGAATGGACTTACTTACAGCCGTTTTATGTACGGTCTGAAAGCAGCTGGTCTTGAAGTAAACCGTAAAATGCTTGCTGATATGGCGGTAAATGACAAAGAAGCGTTTACGCAATTGGCAAACGCTGCAAAAGAAAAACTAAACGCGTAAGATATGCATAAAAAACCGATCCGAAACCGGATCGGTTTTTTTATATTAAGTACGAAATAAGAAAGCGGTGTGTGTGGTACACTAACTTTGACACACCGCATACATTTACAAAACAAATCGGTTTTTATATGCTTAATAAGCCTGTATGTCTCCTTCAGCTGATGCTGCCGCCTGTTTCTTGCAACGGTATACGAAGGCAGGAGGAATATTGAGTGGTACAAAGTTAATATCTATCTGCTCAAAACGTTCGGAGAGTTGCTGCTTCATCTGATGTGAATATTGAAATGCGATGAATAATCCATTTGGTTTCAGTGACTTTTCTACACCATCCATAATTTTATCTCGAAGCTCCTGTGGAAAATTCGCGAATGGAAGGCCAGAGAGAATGTAGTCGAATCCTTCTATATTCAGATTGTTTGCTATCTGATGGATTTCAGAAGCATTGTTATAATAATGTAGCTCAGGATAGGTGGCTTCGAGCTGATGTCGCATTTTATCATCTTTTTCGAAAACGACTACTTCACAGTCGTTTGATTTATACTGATTTAAATAAGAAGTAAAGATTCCGGTTCCTGCTCCTAATTCAGCGATTGCTTTTGCTTTACTGAAGTCAACCGGTTTGACCATCGCGCGGGCGAGGAAGTGGGAGCTTGGTGTGACGCTGCCTATGCTGCGCGGGGATGTTAGAAATTTATAGAGGAAAAGAAATTTTCCCATAAGGTCCTCCTTGTATAGATGCTATCTCTATTATAACAATAACACATTGTCCTACCAAAAAAATCCGTCGACAGACGGAAGTCCATACAAAAGAAGGGGTTATGCCATCAAATGGCGAACATGTGTAAGAAAGCATAAATAAGGAGGTTATAGCCCATAGCTTTTACTAATCCAACAAACGAAGAACGACGTCAAATTCTTGAGGATGCGAAGACAATCGCTGTTGTCGGCCTGTCTAATAAGCCAGAGCGTACAAGCTATATGGTGTCACAGGCAATGCAGTCCAAAGGCTACAAAATTATTCCGGTTAATCCTACAATTGAGGAAGCGCTAGGGGAGAAAGCGATTGGCTCTTTAAGCGAGTTACAAGAACCGGTCGATATCGTAAACGTATTTCGTCGTAGCGAAGAAGTGGGACCTGTTGTAGAAGAAGCAATTCAGATTAAGCCGAAGGTTATCTGGATGCAGCAAGGTGTCTATAATGAGGAGGCAGCGAGGAAAGCACAGGAAGCAGGCATTACAGTAGTAATGGATCAATGCATCAAAGTAGACCATGCAATTCTGGTTAGAAAATAAAAAGGGCATGCCAATTGATTGTTCACATATAAAGTGAAGCTTCAATCGGGGGTCTTGTTGCCCATTAAATGTAGGATAAACGACAAGGGTGTTCATTATGCTGGATGATACCAGATAATTAATGCTCTTGTTTTCTTTTTTGTACACAAAAATGCCTTTCCACCTAGGGGGAAAGGCGAGTAAAGGGATTCAACTAGACAAGTTCATCTTACCATAAAACATTATAAAAAACCCTTAAAATACCAAAAATACTAATATGATACTATGCTTTGCTATAGAAAACAAGACTTCTGATGGATATTGAATCGGAATATTATATAAATTACCACACCTGTTGATTATCCATATATCGGAAGAAATAAGATGCATGCGTCGGTGTGTTCCCTCGTCTTTTTCTTACCTCCCACCATAAAAAGTTGTCGATTTATCAAATCAGATGGATATAGAACTTAACAGAAAGTTAACGTTGGCACAATAGAATGCTTACGTTCTTATTTTATAATAAAAACTGTGTTGAACCCCTTGCCACTATTCAATAAGGTTCTCTTATCCCTTGTTTGAGTCCTCCAGAGGAGGACTCTCTTTTTTATTTTGGAGCAGAAAAGAAGTTGAAAAGAAATGAACAGCCTGGCAAAAGCACTAGACTGTTCGTGAAAGTATATTATTCATCCTTGTTTTCTTTATCGTTTTGTTTTTGTTCCTCATCGTTTTTTTTGTCTTCTTTCTTGTCGGAAGCAGAAGTTTTCTGGTTATCTTTATCTTTTTCTTTTTTCCCCTCTTTGTCTTCTTTCTTTGGTTTACGTGGTACTTGTTCCACTACGGAGGCTAAATTTGGATTTCCGTTCTTGCGTAAGGATTGGGCAATTTCTTTCGGATCAAAACCGTCCGCTACCATGCGATCGATTTTTGCCAAATCCCCTTCTCGGATGCCGTAGCCGCGCAATTGATTTACCGTATTGGCATCAAGTCCTTCACCGGAAACTGCGGAAAGATTATTGTCTTTCTCAGGTCGGCTGCCAGATGAAGAGACTCCTGTTTGCCGCTCGCCGGTCTGGCTGTTGCGATATGTGCTATCCGACGAAGAGGTGCGTTTTGTTTCCGATTCAGAATAAAGTCCTTCCGCCTTTGCTTCATCCAGTGTTTTACCTAACGGCACCTGAACAACTCCATTCTCATCACTCTCAGAAGACGCGGTTTCTTTCTGTGATGGAGAGGCAGGTGTAGTCGTTTGCCCGTTAGAAGGCGTGGCGCCGAATTTCATAAATAAAGCGGCGAGTGTGAAGGCAACAATCAACACGACTGCGCTGCCTCCGATAAGAATATAGATGCGCTTGATTCGCATTGGCGATTGCAACCATCTGTTCATCTATCGATGCTTCCTCTCTTTCGTATTCCTTATCACCATCTTCGCATATTCCTACCGGTTTTTGAAGGCTACAAAGGTAATTTTTTGCTAGAAAAAGCCCTTGTTTATCCATTTAATTATTACTAAAATAAAAGAGAGCCCATAGTACGGGCTCTTTAGAATCTCTTTGGATGGAAGCGGTAGGAGGGCTTTTCCTACGCTTCCTTTTTATTTATTGTTGTTATTATTTTGGCGAGCATTGCCCCCCTTGCGACCGATTCTTTCGTAGAAATCCTTGTCATGGGAACGAGCGGTTGCCTCTCCGCCTTTGCGGCCGATTTCTTCGTAGAAGTCTTTGTTATGGGAATGAGCAGTTGCTTCTCCACCTTTGCGGCCAATTTCTTCATAGAAATCTTTGTTATGGGAATGAGCAGTTGCTTCTCCTCCTTTACGGCCTCTTTCTTCCATGTTCATATTGCTATTATTCTTGCTGTTACGTGCCATAGTAAACATCTCTCCTTTTCTTGTAAGTGGGAATCGGTTTATTCAACCGGTACAGTTATGAATTTCCCTTGCATTCTTGCTATGAAACAAAATATGTATAATCGGTAAAAAAGGCCCTGTTCTATTAAACGTTATGTGAAAAAAGAGTTGCTATATAATGCTTATATGAGTATGGTGCAAACATTCTTAGGAGCAGTTACCTCCCACATAACCATTGGATAAGGATAAAAGAAAAAGTGGGGAAGAAAGTGAGAAGGAGGTGTTATGCATGGCAACAAATAAATCGGTTAAACGGCCTACTGTTGCTATTGCCGGGGCCAGTGGCTTTGTTGGTAGGGCGCTGCTGGATCGTCTGCTGCGAGATTATCGCGTAATCGGGCTAACGCGAGACGGAGAAAGGAGTGAGATAGCGGTGGCGGAAGGGGCACTTGATCTGGAATGGCGCAGAGCAGACTTATTCTCTTTACCAGAAATAGAGAATGGACTTCAAGGCGTGGAGTATGCATTCTATCTGGTGCATTCGATGATGCCATCCGCGCGCCTAACACAGGGGAAATTTCAAGATATGGATGTTATTCTAGCCGATAATTTCGCGCGTGCAGCTAGGAAGGCGGGCGTAAAACAAATCATCTATCTCGGGGGATTGATTCCGGAAGATGCAGATGAGTTGTGTGGCTATCTGCACAGCCGCTTCGAGGTTGAGCAGACGCTTCGTTCATACGAAGTACCGGTGACAGCGCTGCGCACCGGTCTGGTAGTTGGTGCTAACAGTTCATCATTTTGTGTGATTCCTCAACTTATTCGCAGCCTGCCAGTTATGATTTGTCCTAGTTGGATGTCGTCAAAGACGCATCCGATTGCGTTGCAGGATGTTGTGGAACTGCTTGTCGCCTGTATCGGACGAAAGAAGGTATACGGGCAATCGCTCAATGTGGGGGGCCCGGATACACTAACATACAATGAGATGATTCTTGAGGCTGCAAGGATAATGGGCAAAAAATGTCGTTTGTATCCAGTTCCGCTCTCTATACCTACGATATCGAGCCTTTGGATTACGTCGGTGACAGGCATTTCGCACAAATTGGTTAGACCTCTTGTCGGAAGTCTCACCCATTCACTCGTTGCCGGGAGACGATGGCTACAGGAGGAAACGGAAATTTCAGGATTGACATTCGAGCAGTCGGCTCGTATCGCGCTTGAGGAAAAGCGAACACGAAGGAAAAAAGCAAATGCATATTCTTGCATAAGCAATGTCCGTTCAGTACAGCGGCTGATGCTGCCGGAAGGCCGGAGTGCTGCATGGACGGGGAAAAACTATGTTCAGTGGCTGTCACATAATCTAAGGCCATTCATCAAGGTAGAAGAGGTGGGTGGGCGACTGCACTTTTTGTTATTTGGAATAAAAAAGCCGTTGCTTGAGCTAACGTATTCTGCAGAGCGTAGTACAGAGGAACATATATTGTATTATATTACCGGTGGACTACTGGCGCATGACGATAATATTTTGCGTAGAGGAAGGCTTGAATTCCGAGAGGTATTGAATGGCCAATACGTAATGGTAGCTATTCATGAATTTATTCCGAGGCTTCCTTGGCTTTTATATAGGATGACACAGGCGCTTGCCCACCTATGGGTGATGCATAGGTATGGACGCTATCTTCGCCGGAAGGCGGAGCGGTCTAATGTTAAAAAAGAGTCAAGAGTCAAGGGCTGAAGAACGGCGGAAAATTGTATTTCCGCATTCTTCAGGCTCTGTCTCTTACCCTTTATTTTCGCTTTTTTATACAGGGATTTTTGTATTGCTAACGGTGCCGATGCGCTCCCCGTATTTTACGGCCGCGCCCTCTTGAATGTGGCTCTCGAGGGTTACACGGTCTTTCTCAAATAATAAAATTACTGTAGAACCGAATTCAAAAAGGCCTATCTCTTCTCCTTTTCGATAGTGTGGGGCTTCAGGCAAGTCCATAGAATACATTCTGCCATTTTTCACATTTGTTGTATGCTCTCCGTATCCGACTTTCACACTGCCTACAATAAATGCGCCTACTTTTACGAGGGCCATTTGACCGGCAGGTGTATGCGAATAAGTAATAAGCCGTTCATTTTTCGTGAATAGACCCGGCACATGATAGACACCAATACTGTTAACCGGAAAGAGTCGGCCAGGGATGTAAGTCAAATGCGTTACCTTCCCGTCAATTGGCATATGAATACGGTGGTAGTCACGCGGACTTAAATAAATGGTCAGAAAGGTTCCGTCTTCGAAGCGTTCTGCTTCCTTATTCGAACAGCCAAGTAACTGCTCAACTGTATAGTTAATATTTTTTGCCTGAATGAGCGTTCCTTTATGAATTCGGCCAGTTTGTGCTACTTTCCCATCAACAGGACTAATTAGTGTATCGGGAAGTGGACAGACAGGGCGCGCCTCTTCTTTTAATTTACGGGTGAAGAAGGCGGTTAGGTGGGGATACGCTGAGACCGGCTGCTCGATTTCGTCCGTGTTAATCTTGAAAAAAGAGACATATGGTCTGATGAATCGCTTGCTCACCTTCGAACGGCCGGCGCGCCCGACCAGGCGGGAAATCGCGTTTTGAGGCATCAGCATAAGGAGTGTTTTAAGCAAAGGGCCAATCACGTATCTGTATCCTTTCTAAAATCAAATATAGGTTGCTGTTTTATTTTAACATAAAATCCTTTACCAATCCCTTAACTTTTCATCCTCAGCATCATAGATACCATCACCGTTTAAATCCCACCAGTTTGTGCCGCGCAGAGAGCGCGCGTAATCAATTTCCGCTTTCGGCGCTTTTATCTGTATAAGTGCTTGAATCTGTGCTTCAAGGCATTTCATCTCTGCCTCCATACCTGTCCAGGCCTCATCGGGTACGGCTTCTTTGTATGTATAGAGGTAGTCATGATAAAGCTTGGAGTGGTAAGCATCGTGGACAATGGTGCTGGCGTACCACGTTACGGAAGCATTTGCTGTTATGGCGCCCACTTTATAGGCAGGAGGTGTTTCATATGCCGCCATACCACTAAAGGTATGCTGCTGTATTTTTCCAATATAAGTAATGACCATAGTATAGTCGGATGGTGCTTTGTTTTTTAATAATTTTAAAGCAGCATTTGTATGATTTGTAAACGTTTTGTCTCCGCTGATATGAATGGGAGTAGAAAAAGCGGAGGGCGACTGGTCATTTTTTTGGGCATTATTTTTGATGGCGTGGACAGCGGCCATCTCTACAGACGCATAGTAAGTAAGAAAAAGAGTGGTTAGAAGTAGAACGAAATGCTTCATGTGCGCCTCCTTTAGCTGATAAGTATATACATCAATTCGTGGAAATTCAAGAAAATCCTGTAGTTCCTTTTGCCTGATAGAAGAAAAAAGTGAAACGAAATAAAAAGCGCTTCCGTATAGGCTGTAAAAGACAGAGGGAGGTTATAAATTGAAACGCTTATTGTTGGGGGCCATCGCGCTTATCAGTGTCATTTTGGGAATCGGAAGCTACGTGTTTTCAAAAAAAGCGCCTACTCCTGAGGCTGTAATTTCTTTTATTAAGGAGAACCCTGAGCGTGCTTCATTCCATTATATCCGAAATGGAAAAGTGGAAGCCGCGTCTCATTCCGAACATATGATGCCGCTTGCCAGTGCAGTAAAAACGATTCTTGCGATTGAATATGCTAAACAATCGGCCGAGGGAAAGATAAATCCGAAAGAGAGCATACCGCTGAAGGAATTAGAAAAGTATTATCTTCCCGATCTTGATGGAGGTGCGCATCCTGCATGGCGCAAAGCAATTGAGCAGAGTGGAGCGGCAAAGAATGATGCGGTTCCTTTGGAAGAAGTGGCAAAAGGGATGATACAATACAGTTCAAATGCTAATACAGAGTACTTGATAGAGAAACTGGGACGAGACCGGCTCAAGCAAGTTCTTGGCGAATTGGGACTGCGTCATCATGAGCCTATATATCCTTTTGTCTCTTCTCTATTGTTGCCTTATGAAATCATGTCATCAGATTATCGAGGGGTATCAGATAAGGAAGCATTGCCGAAGGTGAAGGAGAAAATGCGCTCCATGAGTGCGGAGGAATGGCGTAGCTACGCATGGCGAATTCATGAAAAACTTAGCAAAGACGCGAGTGGATCATATAAAAAACAGGCACAAATCGAAAAATGGTATGATGGTGAGCTTGATAAGATGAACTCTGATCGGTTTCCTGCAGCTACGGCAAAAGAATATGCGGAACTGATGCAAAAAATAAACAGTCGCTCGTATTTTTCAAAGGAAGTTCAACAATATCTTCATCCTGTAATGGAAGGAATTATGCAAAACCCTGCCAACCAGCAATGGCTTGTTCATGCAGGTAAGAAAGGCGGTTCTACGGCCTACATTTTAACGGACGCAATGTATGCAACGGACAAACAAGGGGCGAAGACAGAGCTTGCGGTATTTTTTAATGATTTGCAATCAAAGGAAAGTGGTGAACTTACCGCTGTGCTGAATGAATTTGAGCTTCTTTTGCTGCGTGATGAGAAATTCCGTCAAAAGGTAATCGAAGAACTGAAGCAAAAATAACCCGAAAAGTATAGGTCTGAACATAGCGGCAAAAAATATAGTCGTGCAAATCACACAGTAAAGGAGAGAGCGATATGGGTGAAAACAAGTTTCGTCGCTATGAGCATCAGAAGCCGATGGGCCACAGGCACGTGGAGGATACACCGTATATGGGTAAGGCAAAAATACCTGCAAAGCCGTCGCCATCAGGAGAAGTACACAATGCTTCCAAGATGGAGAATGCGGGCGATATGCGATTAAGTAAAGAATAAATAAAGAACACACCTTTACATGAAAAAGAATGTGAAAATGCGCTCCGATGAGGGGCGTTTTTTATTTAGGTACATGCGGAAATATGCGTAATTCAGGCGAATTCCCCATATCTTGGGTAGCCCGGGGCACGTATACATGTATCAACGTATGACGGATATTGTAATGCGGGTAGGGAGGGGGGAACAGGAATGGAAGAAAGTTACGATTTGAAGTCATTCATCGGCAGGAATACGCGTATTGGCTGGAAAGGTGCAGCATCAGGAACAGGTCGTTTACTTGACGCTACCTCAGATTATTTGGTTATTTATGAGACCAAAGGTAGCGTGATTTACTATCGGCGCGATCATATTGACAGCATGAGCATGGATTCCCGGGATATTTCCGATCTGGGAGGTGAATTGACAGGAGACATACCGGAATATGTAAAAAAAGATTCGTTTGACAAGATTATAGAAGCACTGCAATACTGTTGGGTTCAGATTAACCGTGGCGGTGAGGAGCAGGTGGAAGGGGTGCTTGGTGATATCTTTCCTGATTATGTGTTGCTTATTGCTCATGATGAAATGATTATCATCTTTAAGCATTCTATCCGAAGTATCGGTATGGAAGTAAAAAGAGCAGAGAAGGAACAAGAAAAGAAAGAACAAGAAAAGAAAGAAAGCAAAAGCAAGAAGAATGTCTGGCAACATTGGAGAAGAGGCCGTTCTTTTAAGGCGGGTATATAGTGGCTTCTCCATATTTACTGTGGGAAAGGAGGGAAAAAATGAAGGAAAAGGATACAGAATCACCACTGGAACATTGGCTTGGAAATGCTATTCAGGTTAATAAGTCAAGCGATGCTGAAGTAAATGGGCGGCTATTAGGAGTAAAGGATGATTATCTCGTTATTGAACAAAAGAATGGGGAGCACATCTATTACAAAACCGAGCAAATCAGAAGCATTACCATGAATGTTCAAGATGTGGACGGACATAGTCAAGTACATGAGGAAAAGGAAAATCCATATTGTAATGAGGCGAAATTTAAAGAGCTCATCAATCGTCTGAAACACCGTTATGTGCGGATTCATTGTGGGGAAAACGATGTATGTGGCATGATGGCTGGAAGTCGGCAGGGTGATGTATTGCTGGTACAGGGACATGAAGTGATTATTCTATTCGCACATGGAATTTACCATATTAGTTGTGTAAAAGAAAGGGTGACAGAGAAGAAAACGGAAACGCCGCAAAGTTCTGACCCTATAGAAACACAAAAGAAGAAGGAGGAGAATGCGGTGGAAAACAGATGGGAGTATGCGCAAAGTCAGGAAGGAGAAGAGATGGGAACGTATGTTCAGGCAGAAGGTGATTTCACGGAGGCATGGATTGTGGCCCAGGATGAGGAGGCGGATCTTGCCTTTGAAATGGATGATGAAGATGAGATGGAAATGGGTTCAGAAATGGAAAAGATTCATGTGGCGCTTGAACAAGAGGAGGTAGAGGTTGAAAGTGCGATCATGCATTTTTCCAAAGCTAAAGAGGAAACAAGGCATACCCCGCAATCCGAACCGGCGCCACCACCAGCACCAGCTATGTACTCCGAGCCAGCACCAGCTGTGTACCCTGAACCAGCACCAGCTATGCACCCTGAGCCACCACCAGCTGTACACTCTGAACCAGCACCAGTTGCACAAAAAGAAACTGGTAGCGACGAGACAACCTCTTATATTCATAGCCATCCAGAAGGGCAAACGTCGTCTGCACCGCCGTTTTTTTTACACGATCTTTCACACGATACACGAGTGAAAAAGCGAACACGACCTATACGTACAAACATCAAGCAAAGTCAGCAGAAGACAAAAAATACAAAGAAGAAGGCTTCAGGCGGGGTAAGTGGAGGTCACAAAACAAAAAAATCCAAAACGAGCGGAAAGGTTAAACCGACACCAAGCAAAGCGTGGCTTTCCCAAAAGATAAGTAAGAGATAGGCTATATAATGAAGAGGGTAAAAAAGTAGGGCGCTTTCCAATAAGAGAGCGCCTTTTTTTCCAACTTATTGGCCATTATAGCGCGGAAGCGCAGTTTTTCTTTTGTTGCATTGCTTTTATAATAAGTTGGTCAAGCTTCTGGCTTACATACAGTACGCTTGGATGTTGGAAATCGAAATCATGCTCAGCAGCGGTTAGTGCGAGCAATGCTTTCAATTCTTCAATTCTGTATGACAATATATGATCGAACTTCATAAAAAACCGCCTTTTCTTAGTTTTTCGTGTAGTCATGGTGATTATACTGTTTTATTATTTTATATTTTACTGAATTTGGCAACCTACATTTCTTTGGAAATGTACCAGACATATGGAGGATTTTGATTTATAAATGAAAAAGATAAGTATTTGGGCAATTCGCACCTTGTTGCTGGGTACATTTCTTGTGCTGACAGTGTATGTATTCGATTGGAGGCTTATGTTGGAGCAGGGCAATACATTGCTTATGCATCCTGGCTGGCTCGTATGGATGTCGGGAATGTATCTGGGCGCATTTGCACCGCTTTCTTTTCGTGAAATACGGTCGTGGATTCAAGGCAAAAACAAGAAGCTCAATGATTAAAACACGCCTGTTTATGGATAATCCACAGGTATGTTGTGCCATAATGTTAAGGTAAAACGGACAGGCAGAAAAAGGAGTGAAGAAAGAATGAAGGAGTTATGGTGGACACGCCTATTTCATCGCAGGTGTGCGATACAGGAGCGGACAGAAGCGGTGCGTGAATGGCCGAATGAACGGGAGATTATGCTTATTCTACATACATTAAAGGAACAAACCGATCGGGCGTATGATTCATGCACAATTGATCGTGAAGCATATGACGCATCCCGCCATTTTCTAGTTCTGTTGGATATGGTGCTACCGTATGCTTTCATTACACCTTTTGTGCTTCAGAAACGCATTATTATGCTTATTATTGAAGATGCGCCTGACGTATTGACACCATATTTGCAACTTGGGGAAGAGAGGCAGCGAGGCGTGCGTTGGGAATTTTTGCATGCTCTTCGTTGTATGATGGCAGAGTTGCAGCGAATTGTCGTGTCCATTCAGGAGTGTGAGCGAGAAGCATTTACCTATCAGGCGGCCTTCATCGCCAATGGGTACAAAAACAGTAAAACACATTTATAAAATTATGATTGACAAATAATAAATGAACGGTTTATAGTAGGTTTAAATAAATTGTGTAACCGGTTACCTATAACATAATAGCTTTCACATCAATATTTTTTTGTTAGATGTGAAACCGATTACACATTGGTTGTGAATGTGAGGAAGGAAGAGACGGATGGCTACCATTAAGGATGTATCGAAGCTTGCGGGTGTGTCTGTAGCGACAGTATCACGCGTATTAAACCGTAGCGGCTATGTACATGAGGAAACAGAGCGTAAGGTTTTACAAGCGATTAAAACGCTGAATTATACGCCTAATTTTGTAGCCCGTAGCCTATCAAATAAAAGAACGAGCACAATTGGCCTGATGGTGCCTGATATTACGAATCCGTTCTTTCCGGAACTGGCCCGTGCGGTGGAAGATGTTATGCAATTGTACGGATATACCACCATTCTCGCAAATTCTGATGAAAGTGCACAAAAAGAGAAGCAGTATATAGAGGCGTTGAAACAACGCTATATTGATGGCTTTATTCTCGCCTCCACGGCGCTAACGGCAGATGAAGTGCACACGTTTGATATGCCGGTTGTAGTGCTGGATCGGGCTGTTTTATCCGACAAGGTCCCGCTGGTTACATCTAAAAATCGTGAAGGGGCAAGGAAGGCCACAGAATTTTTATTGGCGCAAGGATGCCGTAAAATTGCGCATCTTCGGGGGCCCGCGCAACTGATGAATGCAGACGAGCGCTGTCAGGGATATCTGGATGTCGCGGAACGGGAGAAATGGTTCCATTCTGGACTTATAGCTTCGGGCAATTATGATATGAAGCGGGCAACAGAGGCCGCATTGACCCTGCTCAAGGAGCATCCCGATATTGACGGCATATTCGCCGGCAACGATATGATGGCAATCGGGGCGATGAGGGCCGCTCAGACACTTGGCATTTCTATTCCGGAGAATTTGGCAATTGTCGGTTTCGATGGCATTGCCATGGGAGAGATTGTGTATCCAGAGTTAACGACAGTGGCACAGCCGATTTATGACATGGGGGCGTTGGCTGCGCGTATGCTCATAAAAATGATTGAAAAGCAGCCGCTTGACTCGCTGTATTACGAATTGGATGTACAGCTCATCGAGCGGGGAACAACAAGGAAGGTGTAAAGGATGAAACACCCGAAAATTGTAGTGATCGGCAGTATCAATATGGATCTGGTCACCGAGACACCGCGCGTTCCAGCATTGGGAGAAACAGTGCTGGGCAGCCGTTTTTCCACATTGCCTGGAGGCAAGGGTGCCAACCAGGCGGTAGCCTGTGCCCGGCTAGGTGCTGAGGTGCGTATGGTAGGCTGTGTGGGCGATGATAGCTTCGGAAGAGAGTTAATGAATAATCTACAGCAAGAAGGGGTTTGTGTGGATGATGTGGAACCGGTTACAGATGTAGCGACCGGTATTGCCTCTATCGTGGTGGAGAACGGTGATAATTCAATTATCGTCGTTCCAGGAGCCAATCATGCAGTCACTGTAGACAAAGTAAGGCAGGCGGAGGCAGCGATACGGGAAGCGGATGCTATTTTGCTTCAACTGGAAATTCCGCTCGAAGCAGTAGCGGAAGCAGTACACATTGCCAGTCGACATCATGTCCCGGTGATTGTAAATCCGGCACCAGCAACAAAACTTCCAGATGATGTATTGCAAAAGATTACGATTTTGACGCCAAACGAGTACGAGCTGGGAATTCTGCTGGATAAGCATTCAGAAGAAGTCGCAGCATTCAAAGAGATAATGGCCGAATATCCCGGTACGATTGTGATGACAAAAGGTGAGGACGGAGCTTATTATAGTGCCGATGAAAAATCGGTAGCTCACCAGCCTGGATGCAAGGTAGAAGTAGTCGATACAACCGGAGCCGGTGACACGTTCAACGCTGCATTGGCAGTCATGATCGGACGTGATTATCCGCTGGCGGATGCAGTGCGCTACGCGGTGGCAGCCAGTGCGTTATCCGTGACGAAATTCGGGGCTCAGGGCGGTATGCCGTCGCATGGGCAGGTAGAAGCATTTTTACAACAACGTAGCGAGTAAGGCAACAGGAGTAGAATGATGAAGAAAATTGGAATTTTAAACAGTGAAATTGCAGCCGTTATCGCAAAACTTGGTCATACGGATACGATTGTTATCGGGGATTGTGGTCTTCCAATTCCGGATGGAGTGCCGCGTATTGATCTTGCATTGAAATTAGGGCTTCCTTCTTTTATTGAAACATTGGAAGCTGTTCTTCAGGAAATGCAGGTAGAAGCCGCTACGCTGGCTAAAGAAATTCAGGCTCATAATCCGGAAGCAGAACAGCAGGTTAAGAGTATACTGCCGGATACGGTAGTGTCCTATGTATCACACGAAGAGTTCAAACAACTGACCGAACGGGCGAAAGCTGTTATTCGGACAGGGGAAGCGACGCCATATGCCAATATTATTTTGACATCCGGCGTGATTTTTTAAACAAAAGGGTGTTGCATAATGAACACGCTCATTGAGATGACAGGAATCGATAAATCGTTTGGCAAAGTAAATGTATTAAAAAACGTTTCGTTTTCATTAGAAAAAGGTGAGATTCATGCGTTGATGGGTGAGAACGGGGCCGGAAAATCGACACTTATGAAGATCCTTACAGGTATTTATACGAAAGATGCGGGAAATATCAGGGTTCGCGGGCAGGAAGTTGAGATTGGAAGCCCGAAGGAAGCGGAACAGTTAGGTATTGCGGTTATTCATCAGGAGTTAAATATTATTCCTCAACTGACTGTCATGGAAAATATGTTTTTGGGCCGTGATTTATGCTACGGCAAAACGGGCATTCTCCGTACACGGGAGATGAAACAAAGAACGCGTGAATATTTGAATCGATTAGGTGTACATCTCGATCCGGGCATGGAGGCAGGCAAGCTTTCGATCGGGCAGCAACAAATGATCGAGATAGCCCGCGCGTTGTCCGTAAATGCGGAAGTACTGATTATGGATGAACCGACCGCAGCGCTAACCGATCGTGAAATCGAAGCACTGTTCAATGTGATGCGGGAGCTTCGCTCTCAGGGCGTAGGCATCGTCTATGTATCGCATCGAATGGAAGAAATTTTCGCCATGTGTGACCGTATCTCCGTTCTGCGGGATGGCACATTCGTCGGCACGGAAACGATAAAGGAAACGGATCTGGATACGGTTGTACGCATGATGGTAGGGCGCCAGCTTGGCGAGCGCTTTCCGGAACGAAATACAGCCATCGGTGAAGAACGTTTGCGAGTAGAAGAACTTAGCGACGGTGAGATTATCTCTAATATTAGTTTTTTTGCCAGACGAGGTGAAGTGCTTGGCATCGCAGGTCTTATGGGATCGGGGCGAACAGAGATAGCCCGCACGCTATTCGGCGTAAGCGAGAAACAAACTGGAAAGGTATTTCTCGATGGAAAAGAAGTCCGTATCCGTAAGCCAGATGATGCGATTGCGCATGGTATTGCGTTTGTGACAGAAGACAGAAAAGCGCAGGGATTGGTGCTTGGCCTTTCGGTAAGGGAGAATATAGCGCTGACGAATTTGAACGCATTGTCGCAAAACGGGGTAATGTCTGGAGCCAAAGAGGAACAACTGGTGCGCGATATGATTCAGCGTTTGAATATTAAAGCCAGCAGCGGTGAACAGACCGTAAAGTCACTCAGTGGAGGCAACCAGCAAAAAGTCGTTATTGGTAAATGGCTGGGCATTATGCCGAAGGTGCTTATTCTTGATGAACCGACACGCGGTGTTGATATCGGCGCAAAAAAAGAAATCTATAACATCATGAATCAGCTTACCGCCGAAGGGGTTACTATTATCATGATTTCATCAGAATTGCCGGAAATTCTGGGCATGAGCGATCGCATTCTTGTTATGCATGAAGGCAGGCTAGCGGCGATAATGGATAAAACACAGGCCACGCAGGAAAAGATTATGCATGCGGCCACCGGAGGAAAGTAACATGGCAGACAAAAAATCTTTTTCACTTAATCTGCAAAAGTTGGGGCCTTTTATCGGACTTCTTGTTATTACGATTATTCTTGCAGTGATGAGTCCCAACTTTTTAACGCTAAACAATATTTTGAATGTACTGCGTCAAGTATCGATTAACGCGCTTATCGCATTCGGGATGACCTTCGTCATTCTTACCGGAGGCATCGATTTATCGGTAGGGGCCATTCTGGCGCTCTCCGGGGCGTTGACGGCAGGATTGATGACCGGTGGTATGGATCCGCTCCTGGCGATTCTGGTCGGACTTCTGGCCGGAACTGCAATGGGGATGGTAAACGGGCTTCTAGTCGCGAAAGGAAAAGTAGCTCCCTTTATCGCAACATTGGCTACGATGACGATTTTTCGCGGGCTGACGCTCGTATATACGGAGGGACGCCCAATCACCGGATTTGATAGTGATATGTTTACGATGCTTGGAGCAGGTTATTTATTTAACATTCCAGTACCGGTTATTTGGACGATTGGCTGCTTTGCAGTACTGTATTTCATTCTGAAGAAAACAGCATTCGGACGTCGTGTATATGCGATAGGCGGCAATGAGGAAGCAGCTATTCTTTCTGGTATTAAAGTTAGCAGGGTGAAAGTCTATATTTATGCGCTTACCGGTTTTCTATCCGCACTTGCAGGTATTATTTTGACATCGCGTCTTAACTCTGCACAAGCGAATGCCGGCATGGGCTATGAGCTGGATGCAATTGCGGCCGTCGTACTTGGCGGAACCAGTCTATCTGGCGGCCGAGGCTGGATTTTTGGCACTCTTATCGGGGCTATGATTATCGGTGTACTCAATAATGGACTGAATTTGCTGGAGGTTTCTTCCTTCTATCAGCAAGTTGTCAAAGGCTCAGTCATTCTGCTTGCCGTTTTGCTTGACCGCAAAAAGGCAGCGTAATATAAAACATATCCAAGGGGGTTATAACAATGAAGAAAATATTCAAAGGTCTTGCAGTGAGCATGCTTGGTCTATCCATGCTGGTAGGATGTACAACACAGGCGCCTGGTACTGCTGATAAAGGTACGACGGATGGGAAGAAGGAAAACATCACGGTCGGTCTGGCTGTATCCACGCAAAGCAATCCGTTCTTTGTTACGTTAAAAGAAGGGGCAGAGAAAGCGGCAAAAGAAAACAATATGAAACTTGTTACAGTAGACGCCCAGGATGACCCGGCAAAACAAATTTCAGGCATCGAAGACTTAATCCAACAACAGGTAGATGTATTGCTTGTCAACCCAACCGATTCAGCTGCGATTGCTTCGGCTATTAAATCAGCGAACCGCGCTAACATTCCGGTCATTACAGTAGACCGTAGCGCAGAGGGCGGCGAAGTCGTATCCCATGTTGCATCTGATAACGTAGCAGGCGGCAAAATGGCAGCCGAATATTTACTTGAGAAAATCGGAAAGCAGGGCAATGTCGTTGAATTGGAAGGCATTCCTGGTTCTTCAGCAGCCCGTGAACGCGGAAAAGGGTTCCATGAGATTATGGATAAAGAGAGCGGTGTAAAAGTCGTTGCCAAGCAGCCAGCTGATTTTGATCGTGCAAAAGGTATGAGTGTTATGGAGAACATTCTACAGGGGAATAAAGACATCAAAGGCGTGTTTGCTCATAATGATGAAATGGCACTAGGTGCGCTTAAAGCCATCCAGTCTGCTGGTTTGAAGGATGTTGTTGTTGTAGGGTTTGATGCAACAGACGATGCAGTAGCCGCGGTAAAACAAGGCAGCATGAGCGCAACTGTAGCGCAAAAACCGGAGTTAATCGGTAAACAGGCAGTTGAGATAGCTAAGAAAGTAGCTACAGGTGAAAAAGTAGAAAAAAATGTACCGGTTACACTGGAATTAATTAAGCAATAATAATAGAAGACGTGCCCGTTGCACCATGTTTATTCGGTCGATGGGCACGTCTTTTTTTGAAGTTCTTCAGAAGTGCATAGATTATTCATTCTTGCATAAAATCTCAATGGAAAGCATGGAAAAAGCCTTTCTTAATTTGTTTGAAAATTGGCATATAATTTGCTGTATACTAAGCATGTACAACCAAAATACGCCTATTCTATGGGATGGGGGTTGAGATTATGCAAAATAAGTTATTCCTCATTGCTGTTCTGCTTTCCATGATTTTAACAGCGGCCGTGTTTACCTATACTATCGAGAAGACAAGACTGACGTTCGAGTATAAGTAAATAACGGAAAAAACGGAGGAATAAATAAAATGAAATATCCATTGTCACCCGATGTAAAGCCGGAATTTTGCACAACCGGAACATTTATGCGTTTGCCTTCCCAGCGCGAAAACGCAAAGATCGCTATTCTAGGTATGCCTTTCGATACAGCCGCCTCTTTCCGGGTAGGCGCCAGATTTGCACCGCAAGCGATCCGTCAGGCATCTATGACGCTATTTCCATATCATCCTATTCATAACGTGTATCCATTTGACGATACGAATGCTATTGATATCGGAGATGTGTCTGTCATTCCGCATAATATTCACCGCAGCTACGAGCTTATCGAACAATCTGTGGTTGGGTTGATGCAACAAGGCATTGTACCAATCGGGTTAGGTGGAGATCATTCTGTTACACTAGCGAGTCTGCGTGCCGCAGCTAAAGTATACGGTCCTGTCGCTATGATTCATTTTGATTCTCATACGGACACGTGGGACACGTATTATGATGAAAAATACTGGCATGGCTCTCCTTTTATTCGTGCACATGAGGAAGGATTGCTCCAGCCGGATAAAGTTTTCCAGATCGGCATTCGTGGTACGCTTAATCATCCTGGCGATTTGCAGGCCAGCTATGATTTGGGATATCGTGTTATCACAACACCAGACCTTCGTAAACGAGGATTTGAAAACCTTCTACAGGAGCTTAGGGAGACAATCGGGGATACGCCTTGCTTCCTGACTTTTGATATCGATTTTGTTGATCCGTCTTGCGCGCCGGGAACCGGTACGCTTGAGGTGGGAGGATTCAGCAGTCTTGAAACGCTGGAAATGGTTCGTTCCTTGACCGGCTTCAATTATATCGGATTTGATTTGGTGGAAGTGCTTCCCCCGTATGATCCGACACAGATTACTTCTCTTTTGGCCGCAACACTTGTTCATGATTTCGCCAGTTTGATTGCCTTGAATACGAAACAGGATAAATAAAAGGCAGCAGGCGTTTCCTGTATACATTAGTTTTGATAAATCGAAAAGTTTTTGTTTTATGTCCGATAGTCTTGAATATGTACAATAAAAGCTGACCCGAAATAGGGTCAGCTATATTTGTATTTGGTATGGTAAAGATTAGCGAATGGGAAGCTTTATTTCCAAATCCTTATAAAATTTCACATCATGCATTTTATACGTAAGAACTTGAATGTCTTCGTCTTTTTTTAGTGCTGGATACTCTTGAATAAAGGAGTAAGTATTACCTTTTACCCCAGTTAATTTCCCGCCGTTTCCGTTGTATTTTTTACCGCTTTTTCCTCCTTGTACGAGCCAGACTGGGCCAGCCTGGTTATATGGACTATTACCAGTTACATCATAGTGCAATATCGTTTTGTTTGTAAGAAACTCTACTTTTTTAATCGTAATCGATCCAATATCGCCTTGTTTAATCGTTAAAGGAAGTCGATTAATTTCTGCAAAAGCTTCCCCGAAGCTGTTACCGCCTGTAAAAGGCTTTATTATAAGAGATTTGGCATTTTCTCTCACCGGTGTGTAAAAGAATGTATAATCCATTGCAATCCGATCACCTTTGGTGCTTATCCCTGTCCCACCACTGCCACTTAAGAAAGCGAGAGGGAAACCATGTTCATCCATGATTTGATAGCTCATATTAAAGGCTGTATTCTCATTATCAGGTTCCGTTGTCCTAAGCTTTATTTCTGTTCCGCGTGACGATACAGCCGCGGAAGTAAGCGTTAAAGAGGTGTTATTCATATTTTTTGTAATCATCGGTGTGAGCTTTTTTACATTCGGATCAGTTTTTTTAATCGGAATGGTAAATGCCCATTTTCCTTTGATAGTACCTATCTGACGAACTTCAAAGTGGAGCGTGAATGAATCGCTTTGTTGAATATCGTCTACCGACTGTAGGTTTAGTACACCTATATTTTGTTTTGCATCTACATGCGTAACGTTTTCATTGTTTACCCACCAATTCGTTCCTTGTTTATCCTGGTATGAGCTGGATTTATATCTTTGTTCACGGTTACTTAGAGGGGGAAGAGAGCCCTTTGTTTCTTCGATAATTCCAAGCGATATACGCGTCCCATCATACAGTGCTTCCGAGATGGTGAGGGTGATGCCTTGATCGGTTGCGCTTTGCTTCACAGAAGAAGTAAACCCCTTACGATTTGCGTTCTGTACGCCTTCATCCCCTAAGGAATTAAAAATTTTGCCGAGCATTGGCATGGTTTTTAATGCCTCAGCCATTGTAGGAGAAACAAACCCTGATCCGATAATTCCTCCTGTAATAAGTAAGGTAACAGAGGCAATCAGAAGAGGCTTTCTAATACGTAAGGATTTGCGCTTAGGCAGCGTGGCAAGCGTTTGATTAATCCGGCTTTCCACGATGGCAGGCAACTCAGAAGAGGAGCCTTCTGCTAGTCGCTGCTGAATTTTGCGGTCGAGTTTTTTTTCCATTAGGACATCAGCTCCTTTCCATGATCATTTGGTAATTCGAACAAATTCGCTAATTTTAGTCGTGCTCGATGGAGCCGCGATTTTACCGTGCCAATTGGTTGATCTAAGATTTGCGAGATTTTTTTGATAGGCAAATCATCAAAGTAATAGAGAATGACAATGATACGTAATTCTTCTTCCAAAGAGTCCACGATTTCCTGAATTTCAATCTGTCCATAATCATCTGTTGTTGTTTGTGTTTGCTTTAGTTCAATGAGTGAAACTAAATGTTTTTTTCGTTGCAGAATACGCTTGCATTCGTTAATTAAGATACGAATCAGCCATGTTTTAAAGTAATTCGGTTCACGAAGCGTATGAATCGCATGGTAGGCTTTTAGAATTGTTTCTTGAATAGCATCTGCACAATCCTCATCTGTCTTGACAATCGCTTTAGAAACCCGATACAACGAGGGTTGGTTTATTTTTATTAAACGGATGAACGCTTCTTGGTTTCCATTTTTTGCTTGTTTTATATCATCTTCCAATAGGAAAGCTCCTTTCCGTCTTTAAACATTAGATACTTAAACGTATCGTTTGGTTCTCGGTACCGAAATTTCATTAATACGTATTTTTACCTTCTGCCACAAACATGTGTCGATGTATCAAATCAGATGTATATAGATTAAATACTATTTTTTGAGTTAGATTTTGAAGAAAAATATAGGAAAATGTTCTCTTATACTTTAAAATGAGGTAAATATATCCTATTTTGAAAGTAGGAGTTATTCTATTGTGTAAGTATGAATCTTGTTGAATGGAGGGGGAAGCTGTAAAATAATTGTTTTTTATTATTACAAGGGTGTTGATTATCCAGTATGATCCAGAG
>NZ_KE952899.1 GCF_000466385.1 Aneurinibacillus aneurinilyticus ATCC 12856 | reverse complement strand
CTGGATCATACTGGATAATCAACACCCTTGGTAAATTATATCGGCTTTAATGCTTCAAAAGGATTTTTACAATGCTTGCAATATAAAATGCTGCGGCAAGCAGCCGGGCCGAACAGATTCTCCATCGTCGTATAGGGAGAGCCGCAGTAAGGGCAATCCACCTTCCACGGCTTCCCTGCTTCATGGTGAAGTGGAGGTGGTGCAATGCCGAATTCACGTAGCTTTTCCCTTCCTTTTTCACTGATGCGATCAGAAGACCAGGCAGGCTCAAAAATAAAGTCAACCGTCACTTTTTGTACCCTATCCACAGCCTGTACTTGCTGTATGATTGCCTTTTTCATAATATCAAGGGCCGGACAGCCGACAAATGTAGGCAGCACTTGAACAGCTACATTCCCACTCTCGATGCTCACTTTGTGGATCATTCCCATCTCTACCATGCTTACAGGCGGAATCTCCGGGTCTTTGACTTCCTGCAACGCTTGCCATATATTCTCTTCCGTCAGTAAATTCTGCTGCACCATGCGCCTCTCCTCCTCTTACCAGTTTGCGGCCGGGTTCAGACGATACACTTCTGATAATGTAGCAACAGCACAAACCATTTCTTCCGTATGCTGGCCCGCCCGGCCACTTAATTGTGCAGGCTCAGGCTTGCCCGGCCATGTCAATCCGTATGATTCGAGCGCCTGCCGTGCTTTCTCCATCCAGCGCTGTGCCAGCAGCGCTTCGCCCTCAATAAGTCCGAAGCGTACCATCTCTTCTCCCTTCGGCCCGAATGTATACAAATCGGCCACATCTGACCATACCTTCTCAAGCGCTTGCTTCATTTTGCTGCAGCTCTCCTCGCTGCCGTTGACCAAATGCTCCATCCATACTTGCCAGTGATACAGATGATAACGAAGTTCCGTCATCATTTTTTGTGCAATCACGGCTAACGGCTGGTAAGAAGAGCGATGCAAAGATTCTAACCGTACGAGCTTAAACAATTCATATAGATAAAAGCGGACTATCGCATATGCCCAGTCATATTGCGGCTCCTCCATATAATGGCCCTCTCCATTGACCCGTTCTACCAAAATGGCGTTGCGAAACGCGTCCGGACTTCGCAAATGAGCCAAATCATCCGCTCTTCCCGCTTCTAGTTCCTCCAACATTTCATAAAACATAACCGAATGTCCCATTGTATCCTGGGAAATGGAAGAGAATGCGACATCTTCTTCAATATGAGGCGCCAAACCTAGCCATTCAGATCCTCGATACGCCAATATAAAATCATCATCTGCCAACTGAAACAGCAATTCTTGCAGGGATGTGAGATACTGTTTATTTTCTTTGGCTTCCTCTGCCGTTGCTATGCGAATGCCTTCCACCATGCCTCTCCTCCTATCTACTTCACTTCACTTTGTTTTTCATACTGTTCTTTATGATAACGCCACTTCGACGGTAAATCTCCGTATCCTTTGGTTTCACGATATGCTTTATTATCCAGGCGTTCAAGGTATTGTCGCTCTTTTGGAGGCAATACATATATGTCCTCACGTTTTACGACCCAGATATTCACTACAGGCTCCCGCCGCAAAAAATTTTCGCGCGCCATTGTCATCGCTACTTCATGATCCGATGCCAGCAGGCTGAATTGGTGGACAAAGCCGGAGGTAGGATTTTTTTGACTGAACACTTCATATATGGAAAACTCTTTTTTGTCATGTAGCTGGCTTTTCATTTTGTTTCCCCCCTATACCACTTCACGTTGATTACCCAGAAGGGCATCACGAACCCATTGTGTCTCCTTGTATGACATGGTTCGCAGCTGCAATCTCTGTTTTGAGCACGGCCCGTTTCCTTTGACGATTTGCTTGAATTCCTCCCAATCCGGCTGCTGATAATGCCACTTCCCTTCCGCTTCATCGAAACGAATCGTCTTATCAGGGAGAGTTAGCCCCAGGTGAAAAATGCGCGGAACGTATTTGTTGAAGAAAGCTTGCCGCAGTTCTTCGTTTGTTTGGGTGCGTATTTTATACTGCATATTACGCTGCTGATTACTGGAGATAGCTCCGTCTTCCGGGGGTCCAAAGAACATCAGCAAGGCTGGCCACCAGCGGTTAACGGCATCCTGCAGCATGTCTCGTTGTTCGGGCGTTCCTTCCGCAAGCGTCAGTACAATGCTTTCCCCATGCTGTGCATGAAACTTCTCCTCGGCACATATGCGGTATAGCGCACGTGCGTATGGAGCATAAGAAGTATCCAGTGACATTGTCTGTGTAATGATAGCAGCCCCATCAACCAGCCAGCCAATAACACCCGCGTCAGCCCAGGTAGGCGCTTCCATATGAAAAACGTTGTGAAACTTAAGCCTTCCCGTAAATAAGTCATCCAAAAGATCTTCACGTGTTTTTCCGAGCGGTGCCATCAAATCTTCAGCCACCCGAATTAATAGTTGCCCATGACCCATTTCATCCTGTACTTTTGCCATAATCGCCAGCTTACGACGCAAGCTGGGCGCTTTCGGCACCCACTCCTTCTCCGGCAATGCTCCCATGATTTCGCTTACACCGTGCATAGAAATAAGTTTAATAAGCTGTTGGCGGTAATCATCCGGCATCCAGTCATCCGCTTCAATTTTCTCACCACGCTCAATACGTGCCATGAATGCATCCATTTGTTCGTTATACGTCTTTTCATCCGTTTTTTCGTATTGATTTATCATATCAAGGCCCCCTCTCAGCTTCTCACAGCGTTTAACACTATTAATAACACGAATAAATTATATATCGTTTTTATAACGTTATAATAACATAACGTCATATTAATTTGTCAATATAATTGTGCAAAAATATCAAAATATAAGAAAACCCCCTTCCTCCTATTAGTGTGCAATATAAATACTGAGAAATTGGGCTTTTTAATATGTAATTTCCTTAACGTTGTAAATCCGCGTTTTGCTGATGGTACCGACGGCTGCTCTGACTATAGGGTTCAAGAAGTTCTCTGGATCGCTAGACGCTCCTTCATATTTAACTCGAATGTTTCATATGGGTTCACATGGGCATAGATGAGTGGTGTTAAATTCCTGAAATCCTCTCGAACTAGTTTTTGTAGCAAGGATTTATTTTGCTCCAACAGTACCTCTTGAATCATTAATGTGTTAATTAAAACCAAGCAGTTCTGAAGAAGATGAAGAGCAAGTACCGCAATTGCTTGATCTTCCATACGATTGGTCTGAATTTCTCCTCCCTCTATGAATTAAAGTTTTTCTTATGAATGCTCATGTATTCTTACAATATCTTGATTTTTATAAACGAAGCTTCAGTTAGACATTTGAAATTTTTTGAAATATTGGAAGTGGGGGGTGAAGGCCATCAAAGAAATCCAAGGGGAACTAGAGGAGGTTTTTCCTGATTATATTTTAGTGAATATGGATGGACAGCATTATCATGTTAGGTGGGAAGGTATTGTTTATATTTAGTTAGAACCAGCATAAAGGCAGCCGCTTTGAATTGCCAGTATCGTAAAATGTGCAAAAACGAAACCAGGAGAGAACTTGAAAAGCTTATGCGCAAGAAAAGTACAGTATGTCTTCTTTTCTTGAAAAATAGAATTGAAGTTCTCGATATTTATTTCCTTGTGAATTGTGATAATTCAAATAAGAGTATCGGCGAGTACTACGCTTATGAGGATGCCCTGAAACGTGTGAAAACAATCACAGAAATTATGAATTAGGTTAAGCGGTATAAAGAAACTAATAAAATACGTTCATAAATTAAAATACCCATTTCAGCCTACACGTATCTGAATGGGTATTTTTTGTTTCTTCGATATGCATATGCTGTGCTTTTTAGGTTTGCCACTGCTTGCTTTACATGTGCAGATATGGCATGTCGCTTATCCTCACGACATAGTATGCACTCACCCTTTCGGTTTAAATACAAGTGCGCCTAAAAAACCAAAAATGATAGCGGCAGAAATACCTGCACTTGTGACCTCAAAAATACCAGTAATGATACCAATGACGCCATCTGCCTGCATTTCCTGCATGGCGCCGTGTACAAGTGCATTACGATTTGGTGAGAACGTATTGTTACCTGTACCTGCAAGATCCAGCCTTGCTGCGATATCATTAATATCTTCTTTCGCCCAATGATTCTTCACGTCACTGAAATCTTTCGGATTCCAGATGACAGAATAATTGGCATGGCTATGCAGGTCATTAATTTGAGCGTAATAACGGTCACCAATTTTCGTAACGACTGTTGGCACATGGAACACGGTGCCGTCTGGATTTACGACTACACCTGTTGTGGATTTAGGTCAATATCTTGGACACAAAAAAGTTAAGTTTTATGCTGATTGCTTAATTCAATCTTCTACTGGTTCACAGATTAAGCCGATCTACAAAAAAGAAGACAACGTTCCGCACTAAAAAAGACGCTTCTGATGTGAGCGTCTTTATCATTCTAGAACAAATGTTCGTTTTTTGAAACAATTAAAATAAACCTGAATATATTTGACTTTCATATTATTAGTATAAATCATTCATAATTATAAGTCTATATTTTAACAGAATATTGTTCTATAGTTTGTATACCCGGCCGGGAAACTTGGATAGTGTATATATTTTAAAAACTTAACATGTGTTGTTGTGGAAAAAGGAGGGTACTGTGCAAATACGTTTATGGAATACCAATTTAAGAGTCCGGTTAATCGGAGAAGCACTATTTAACATGCTGTTTTGGATGTACTTTCCGTTTATAACCGTATATTTTAGTGCGGCATTAGGCAATTATATTGCAGGCATTTTGATGACAGTCCCTCCCATATTCAGCATTATAGGAAGTCTATTCGGAGGAGCTTTAGCAGATCGGTTAGGACGACGTCCCGTGATGCTACTGGGTGCTTTGCTTCAGACGGTGATGTTTGTATTGTTTGCGATGTCACCGTCCTACTGGATTGATTATATCGCATTTATCGGCATTGGGCTGGGGGGAGCTATCTATAAGCCTGCAAGCTCCGCTATGGTTGCTGATCTTGTTCCTGCACAAAATCTTCGCCAGATATTTGCAACATTTATGACGGCAAATAACATTGGTGCAGTGCTTGGACCTGCACTTGGAGCCATTTTCTTCTTCCATTACCGGCAAGAACTGTTATGGACCTGCGCATTGGTCTTACTGCTATATTTTATCGCAATTTATATCATGGTTCATGAGACATTGCCACATTCGGCGAAAAGCCTGGAAGGGTTAACTTCGATTACGCATGTATTCAAGGAACAGTGGAAGGGATATGGCATTATTTTTCGCGATAAAGTGTTCCTAGTTTATATTTTGGCAGGCATCTTTGCCTTGATACCCATTATGCAACTCGATTTATATTTGGCCGTATACGTGATCAATAATATTCCTGCCCAGGCTCTATTCACATGGAATGGTGATTTCCTTATGCTATCCAGTACGGAGATATTTGGAGCAGTACTAGGATTAAACGGTCTTTTGTTTGTCTTGTTTATTATTCCTGTTACGAAATGGTTCCGCAATTGGAAAGAGCGTAATATATTCATTCTGTCATCGCTGTTGTCCGGATTAGGCACATTCTCCCTTGGACTGAACAACAATATATGGTTCTTGTTTTTCGTTACGATAATCTTCACCTTTGGTGAGATTGTACGCTCTCCGGTGACAGTTTTCCTATCTAGTTGGGTACCGCCTATGGTAATATTCAGTATCATTTTGGTGTTTGCCTTCATCAGTATCGTGTTATATATCCAATTATTTAGAATCTATGTGGAGCATCCGGAGGCAGCGGATTGATTGAATCTTAAGTGCTGATTTCTGATTCTAATATAAAAAAGCTCGGCGGTAGCTTGTGATCCAGTATGAAAGAAGACCATGCTATCAACCGAGTTGTTCTTGTGATATATTGTATACCTTCCATCGCCATCAAACTAGGAGCAACAAATACCCCCAAAGCGAAAAAATGCACTATTCTTTCTCTATGGCCCATAGAAAGGATGGTGCATTTTTTATGACTGCTTCTATATCTCAAGAATTACGATTATTTGCAGAGGAACTTCAGCATTCTTTATCATTGAGTACCTTACAACAAGTAGCTAGAGAAGTTGGATTTGTCCAACGAGAAAGTAAGTATCGAGCACAAGATCTAGCGGCTTTATGCGTATGGCTAAGCCAAAGTGTAGCTCAAACTTCTTTGACCCAATTATGTAGTTGTTTAGAAGCCTCAACTGGAGTGCTTATGAGTCCTTCCGGACTCATAAGCACTCCAGTTGATCGATAAGCTTTGAATACGTTAAAACATATGTAGCAGTGAGGGACATCAGTATGGTCATTGATGAAGTGAAATTAGGAATTGTAAACTACCAGGACAAAATATACACGGCCATCCGTGAAATTTATGATACGGGCGAATGGAAATTAGTTTTTGTCAATGAACAGGAACGTATTATTATTCTTACCCATTAGACAATGTAAGGGTATCCCACAACAGTTGTTTACACAGAAAAAGGCCCAATATCTCTATCTCATCAATAGACATGTTGAGCCCTTCTACTAGCAGGGGGACAACAACCCTACTGTTATACTACCCCTCCTTAGAAATTTGAAACGCAAGGATACAAATTTCAGCCTAATTTCTATTATCGAGAAAATAACCCACCATGAAGAGAACTATACTTTTTTAGTATACGTAAATCCGATATATTTTAAGGCTTGTCTAAGGTTCAAAAAGGTCATGACATAACTGAGATCGATCCCTAGTCCTATGATCGTTTGCGCAATTTCTGGCCGAATCCCACTGATTTTTGTATCCACTCCAATCAATTTTAACGCCTGAACGATATGAAAAAGTTGTTGAGCAACGGCCGTATCAATAACAGGAACACCGGATAAATCAAAAATAAAGTAAGAAAGCTGTAGCCTTGAAGCGTGCTGTAACGCCTGTTCCATTAAAATTTGAGCACGGTACGTATCAATATTTCCAACGAGAGGAAGAACCGCAAGCCCCTCTGCAATCGGAACGACAGGAACAGAAAGCTCCATCAGGGCCATTCGTGATTGCTTCTCTAATGTATCATATTGGCGTAGAAAAGGAAGCGTAAAATAATAGACAACTTGGTTTACAGTAGAATCAAGAAGCGAGATAATATGATAAAATTCCTCCAATGAAAGCTGCTTCGCTTTCGCTTCTTCTTTCACTACTTCCCCAATAAAATCACGATAATGAGGAACCTCGTTGAGCATTGTATCTAAAGTCGTCCCCAATGTAGCACATTTGGTTCCTGTTTCTTCCCCCCATTTTGCAATTTGTTCTGTACGCTCCTCTTCTTTCATGGTAAGCGCCCTACCATAAAGAGTAACAAGTTCGATCCGTAAAGGAAGTAAGTCGTCCGATAAAGAGGATAGCTGTTCTGGATATTTTATGTTCTGTTCATACGTAATTCTTTCTGCTAATTCGCCACTTCCCCCGATGATTTTTTGACTCATTTCATGTAAAACTTTCTCCATTAACACGCTTTCTTTTTCCATGTTTCATCCCTCACCGAATTGTTATCGTAACTACATGCCTACAAAACTCTATATCTGTCTTTATTAAATTCCTACAAAATTCCTTATCTCCTCCCTAAGTAAGGGTTCCAATCAAAAAAATATATCTTTGCCTCAAGGATAGCTTTTCTTATTAAAAATTGGCTTACAGAAACAAGTCATATTCCGTTGTTACGTATGCTTCTAATAGAAGGTTTTTATTCAAAAAGAAAAAGTGCCCATAAAGGCGCTTCTATGCGTTCACAGGACTATTTATCTTCTCAACGTTTTCATTGATCCTCCCTTTTTATTTAATATAGAGTTTCTAAATCCTATGATATAAAGCCTTACCTATTTCCATAAACGACATTTTCGGACCCAATTTTAACGATTTCATATAATTATTTAGCCATTTAATAGACAACCATATAATCATTTGAAGTGCTAAGAACATGATATATTCCGATATATACCATATCTCAAAGAACTTGAATAAACCAACAGAAAGGACAGAATGTTTGCATGAATAATATTGGCAGAGGATCGGTATAACATATCGTTAGAGCAGGAAATCTACACTCAGCCTTTGCTTACTGCACCAACCTTTCCGTTACCAGAGACGTTGTTTCGGGAAGAGATAGCCTCTGTGACTAGGCTAGCAACATACCGGCAAATAAAACCAGCGTTGCACTGTATAGAAAGCGACTTACTTGTCACACCATAACCAAGTTATCAGACACAATAAAGCAACTATCTGACCAGAATCAGTTAAGATGCTTTAGTTTATATTTTGAATATTATCAGACATTATACTTAATTTTATATGCAGATAATTTTTATACATAAATCGATATTTATTCACAAAAACTTCTTGACTCAAATCATTTGTTTGTGTTATTGTTTTATTTTTGCAATTATAAATCGCATGTGGTATCCTTAAAGAAGATACTTACTGGAGGTGGATTTTTTGTTCCAAGTTGGCGACAAGGTTGTTTATCCAATGCATGGTGCAGGTGTAATCGAAGCCATAGAGGAAAAGGAAATCCTAGGAGAGAAACAGCAGTATTATATCATAAAAATGCCCATTGGTAATATGAAACTCCTGGTTCCTATGGAGAAAGCATCGAATGTAGGCATACGCCTGGTTGTCGATATGCTTACATTGGAAAATACATTGCTTATTTTTCATGATAGAGAATTAGAAAAATTACTCCCATGGAACCAAAGATATCGCATAAACATGGATAAAATAAGAACAGGCGATATCCAAGAAGGTGCTGAAGTCGTCTGTGATTTAATGCGTATGAACGAAACAAAAAGGCTTAATACAAGCGAAAAAAGAATGCTGGATAATGCAAAGGACATTTTAATTAGTGAATTAGCGTTAGTCAAAGGATTCACTGAGAATCAGGCAATTGATTTTTTAAATGAAGAGGTTTATAACTAAAGATAAGAGACTAAATATTTCTTTAGAATTTGATAATAAATGCTTTACTTATGCAAAAAATAGCCTTCAGGCTATTTTTTTTGCATAAGTAGAGCATTTATGTTAACGAGACAAATATTTTCTTCTTGCAGTTCTGGTAAAAGTTTTTGACTATAAGTATCATATTGCATTCTAATGAGACGATGATTTTCTCGAGAAATTTGAACCAATTACTGCTTAGTGGTTAATCTTTCTTTATTTTCCGGTTTATTGAATCCAGCCTTAACCTGGCCTTTTAGCCCGGCCACCCTAACCATAAAAAATTCATCCGGATTAGAACTAAAAATTCCCAAGAACTTTAATCACTCAAGCAGGGGGATTTTGCTGGTCTATCGCTTCCTGAAGAACCCGTTCATTAAATGCTAGCCAACTTAATTCTCTATTATGGCAAAAATCTGAATTACTCAAATTAACGGTTTCATTTATTTTTTCTTTCATTTTAGAATCCCCCTTTATAACGAGAGGAGTGTCGTCCTCTCTTGCCTTTTGTGCCTCTTCTCGCAAACCCTTTATTCCCGTTATAATCCCTTCTTGCTTTCCCTTCCGGCTTCTTGGAATAACGCGTTTCTTCGGCAGTAAGTTGAACAGTTACATCTGTCTGCTCTTTGGTCAATAGCTTCAAGGCGAGTGAAACTAACGTAATTGAATCGTACTGATCGAGTAACTCGCTTGCCGTTTGCTTAAACTGTGAATAATCACCCTCTTCGACTAATTGAATCAGCTTTTCTGACGCCATTCGCTGTTTAGACTCTATCGCTTCTGCAACTGTCGGAATCGATTTACGATGGATCTTTCCTTTTGAAGCTTTTTCAATACTCCGAAGTTGACCCATTTCCCTAGGCGTAACAAATGTGACAGCTATCCCCGTCTTACCAGCTCGCCCTGTTCTTCCGATGCGGTGAACATAACTTTCCGGGTCTTGCGGAATGTCAAAATTGTAGACATGAGTAACTCCTGAAACATCAATTCCCCTGGCAGCAACATCTGTTGCAACTAAAATATCAATGTTTCCCTCACGAAATTTATTCATTACAATATCTCGCTGCCGCTGATTTAAATCTCCGTGCAACCCACCAGCAAGATAACCTCTTTTATTTAAGGCATCGCTTAATTCATCAACACGCCTTTTTGTTCGCCCGAAAATTACCGCCAACTCTGGATTTTCCACATCCAACAGACGGCAAAGAACATCAAACTTTTCTCGTTCATTCACTTCATAATAAATTTGTTCTACGGTTGGTGAGGTAATCTCTTTCGCTTTCATCTTAATTATCTCTGGATTGCTCATAAAATTTTCCGCAAGATTTTGAATCGGTTTTGGCATCGTTGCCGAAAACAGTAAGGTTTGTTTTCTCATTGGAGTCTCTTTGAGGATTCGTTCGATATCCTCTAGAAAACCCATATCTAACATTTCATCTGCTTCATCTAGTACGACCATGGAGATGCGATCTAACCGCAACGTTTTCCGTTTGATATGGTCCAGCAGTCTACCTGGTGTTCCGGTTATAATATGCGGACGTGTTTTTAACGCCTTAATTTGACGATCAATAGATTGACCCCCATAAATAGGGAGAGAACGTATCCATTTTTTCTAAAATCGGAATAGAAAAAGCTACCGTTTTTCCTGTACCTGTCTGTGCTTGACCAATAATATCCTTCCCTTTCAAGGCGACCGGGATGGCTTTCTCCTGGATTGGAGACGTTTCTTCAAAGCCCATATCAGTAACCGCTTTTTGAATAGATTCGCTTATACCTAATTCATGAAATGTTGTCATATCCAAAAACACCTTCTCTTCATTTATATTTTTTATATTTAACCGAATTACTTGATACAATACATGTATTTGACATTGAGTTGGATGATTCAACGATGAAATCATTCTATTTTAGTAACAAAAAAGGCTACTAACATCAATGTTGTCAGTAGCCTTGAACTCATACACTTATCGTATAAGCTTTTTGTTATTGTTTTATAACTTAGAAACGTTTGCTGCTTGATCGCCACGATTACCTTGAGTAATGTCGAAGCTTACTCGTTGGCCTTCTTCAAGCGATTTAAATCCATCTCCAGTGATAGCAGAGAAATGTACGAATACATCATCTCCATCTTCTCTTTCGATAAAGCCAAATCCTTTTTCTGCATTAAACCATTTTACTGTACCTGTGTTCATTAAGAACCTCCAAAATTTTAATGTAATATGCTGTTAATATTTACCGTAGAAAATAAAAATTCACATATTATCAGGAATTATATACATTGAAAATATAATCCCTGATAACATGTGAATTATAAGTACCAATACATACTAAGTCTTGAATATAGTATAGCATATTCCTTTACAAATAACAACAAATTTCATTTGATCAATAGCCATCTTGGCATGAGGAGCAAGTAGGTTGTTTGTATTTTGACTTTGATTTCTAGCCATGAGTAATGCCTCCTATAAATTAGATAAATTTGGTTAACCCTACTCTTATCATTCCTTATAGGGGATAATTTATGTATGTGAAGTTGTTACTACGCAGTATTAATTTACTGTTATTCTGTTCAGAAGAACACCAGCTATTCGGCTTGATGACAGGGTTCCTGCTCTAGTCCGTCATACATTTTCCAATAAAAGTAAAACCCGTTGGGTGTCAACAAGGTGCGTAATTCACATATTTAAGTTTGCTTTTCGATACAAAGTCATTCGAGATACTCCTGCTTTTTCAGCAGCCTCGGAGATTGTAGAGCCTTGATTAATGAGGTATAATGCATAATCAATCTTTTCCTGATCCGCTTTCGGCCTTCCTAATGTTTTTCCGCGCTTTTTGGCTGCTACAATACCTTCTTTTGTCCTTTCCGCAATCAAATCTCTCTCAAACTGAGCAATGCCTGCAAATAACGTAAATAACATTTTTCCATGTGCAGATGTTGTATCAAGTTAGGATTCTTTCAAGCTTTGTAAATGAGCTCCTTTTGTCGCAATCAGTTCTGTGATTTCAAGTAAATCTTTTGTTGAGCAAGAAAGGCGTGTTAAATCCGTTACTATGACAGTATCACCTGGTCGTAAGAACTCAAGCATACGATTTAGCTCAGGCCGATCGCGTTTCGTACCCGTTATTTTCTCATAAAAAATTTGCTCGCATCCGACTTCTTTAAGTTGCTGTTCCTGCCGGTCTAAATTTTGATCGAATGTGGATACTCGCATATATCCAAACTTTACTGAACTCATTTTTCTCACTTTCCTCTCAATACTGTATCAAAAATGTTAGGAGAGAGTATTGTGACAACATTTTTTTGTTACATATTTTTGTTACAAATATATCAATAACTTCAGCGATTCGGTGTGACTTTAAGGGATAAATTGCACACTTTTTAAACGCTAAATTGCACTGGAGTTGATTAAAGTACATTTCTACTTGTATTTGGCAATTAAAAATTTATGGCAGTATGTTTTATGAATTAAAAAAAGCCTAAACATGCATGTAATGTATAAAAATCTGCATATTTTAGGCTCATTATTTTTGTTCCTTATTGTGGTAAAGCTCAATAAAAAATTAGATTTTTATAACCATTAAATCCTCGTCAAAATACTCCCCGTTGAATTTTAGAGCATTTTTTTCTACGCCATAAACCTGGAATCCAATGGACTTGTACAGCTTCTTTGCTGGTTCATTATTGGATACCACTGTTAAATTTATTTGTTCCAAACCATTGCAATTTTTTGCCTTTCTTATTAGTTCAAGCAAGAGCGATTTTCCTAATCCTTGCCCCCGCATTTCTGGCACCACAAACATCCCGTATATATTCCCTTTGTGGGCTTCTTTAGGGCTACTTTCACGCATAAAAGTAACAATTCCGACTAAATTTTTATCCTCAAATACCCCTAGAATAAATTTGTCATCATTTGGTTTTAATCGCTCTACTACATTCTCGAATGTGAATTTAACCTCTCTGTCAAAAGTTGAGCCAAATGCTTCTGGATTGATTTTTAATGCACTCAAACGTAATTCTTGGTACAACTGAGCATCAGGCTCATTTAAAATTCGGATATCCATTGGCTTCTCCCTGTTTCCTTTCGTCTATTTTTTCATCATATTGCTTCTTGAACTATTCTGCCTGTTAGCACAACAAGCAATGATTGTAAATAGTGTATAAAAATTAGCCTCTATACAATATCTCTAATTTTAATAATACATAATGGTTATAAGCTTACTGCGAAACATACATAAATTAATTACCAGAAATATTTCTACTATTATATATATAGTTTTAGGAACTCGCAGATTTCTATTCTGCGAGTTCCTTTTTTATCCTGTAAACAGTTGATCGAGTAATAGCATTTTTTTCTGCAATTTGTTTAATCGGACACATCCTCTCAACTGTTATTGTAAGGACTTAACTAAGAAGTGTCCATGAAACTATACTAACTCCAATGCCTTGGTATAAGCTTAGTAAATTTTTTCACAGCTTACTTAACATTTGATTCAATTTATGTTTTGAATCATATTTCACACTTAGATATAGTCAAGCCACGAATGACCTGTTGGAAATTGTCTTTTCAAAGTCATTCTTAACCAATCCCTTTGTTCAGACAGTAAATATGGAAGCATAATTTGTAAATCTTTAAAATCTTTTTCTCTAATGTTTGAGCTACCACCTTTATAAAGGAGTTGAATCTCGGGTCTCAGGTAAGGTATCTCCTCATCTGTTCTTAAAAATATATCCTCTAATCTTCTTCGAATAGATTTTTCTCTCCTATATATCCAGGATTGTTGCTCTGTCTCTACTAACATAATTTGAAAAGCCCAAGGGGAACTACTGCTTTTAGTAACCCAGATGTCATTTGTGGTTTTTAAAAACTCACCTTCTTGCCAAAGAACAAGTTTCCCATTCTCTGCTTTGTATAACATCCAATTATCTGACAAATGATTATAGGTAGTCAATTGTTCCTCTCGAAGTATTATTACATCTATATCATCATGTACCCTCGACTGTTTGCCTAAATGTAAATCTAAAGCCCATCCCCCTGCAATACCCCAATTAATTGGAATAGTAGAAAAGAGCTTATAAATTTCTGTTACGGTGATTGACTCCCAATTATCTATATCTGTCCTCAAATAAATGTCCTCCTCGTAGCGTTGAAATAAAATTTGATTAAAAGTATCCTGTAAACGTTGATTTGCGTTATAAAAATCCCACCGTTTTGAAAAAAGATTAATCTAAATGGTGGGATTTTATTGATTTAATAGCGTGTTTTCTTAAAAATTTTGTTCACCTTTTTAAGAAAGTTATCCTATATATTCCCTAAATGACTCGTATCATTTATAAAGTGAATTACCTTTTCTTTATCAGTAAATTCAATTAAACTAATTCCTGTATCTTCGATTTTAAAATAATAATCCATGTTGATTGGCATTTGGTAAAAAGCACGTAATATATTATTAATTACCCCGCCATGAGCAACAATCGCAATTCGTTCATATTTATTTCCTGTAACAATCTTAGAAAATATCGTTTCAATTCTCATTCGAAATTCTATGAATGATTCTCCATTTTCAAAACGTTCATGAAAAAATTTTGGCTCAGGATACTTTTTCGCTTCTTCAAGGGATAATCCAGCTTGTACACCATTATTAAACTCCATTAGTTCTTCTTCCAATTGAACTGGGCACCCAATAGTTTCTCCCAATGTTTCAGCAGTTTCACGTGCTCTTTTTAACGTACTTGCCCATATAAAATCTGGAGGGAAATCTTTTTTTACTTTTTGTGATAAACTTCCCACTTGCTTTCTACCTCTTTCCGTTAATTCAAAATCAGCTCTTCCTTCATGTACGTTTAAAATATCTGCTTCCGATTCTCCGTGTCGAATTAATAGTATTTGCATGACTTTTCTCCCTTATATCTTTTAAATCCAAAAAGTATAAAACTTAACTACTCCGTTAATTGAATAAGAACATCGATTATTTATTTTTTAATCCATTACTTTTTCTAATATCTTATTTATAAATTCTGTTTTACCTAATGTATAGGATTTTCGGTCTTTTACTGTATCTGCTAAATGCCTTTTTATATTTTCATATTCAATTACTACTTGTGGGTTATTTCGTAAATAATCTCTGAATACTAAATGCTTTGCAAGTTCTTTACTATTTTTGTTACAAACATAAAGGTGGTGCTCCATCCATTGCGTCCCTTTTCCATCCCACGGTGTAGATATATCTTTTCTGCCAAATGTTTCTCTACCTTCAAAACTCCATTCTTCTTGGTAAAAATATCCTATCTATTCAAGTCCCGTGATTACCTTTGGAAAAACATCATAACTTTCTATTACAATATCTATATCTAAAATTTGTTTCGCTCCAAGACCTTGGATTGAGGTGCTTCCGACGTGTTCAATTCCAATTATTAAATCATTTAATGACTTACTAATAACTTGTTTTATTGATTGAAAAGTTTCTGCCCATTCTTCATTGAATATAACAATTTCTATACCAGAATGTGTCACCTTACTCCTCCTTTATTTATTTTTTCCACTTATATATGTATCGAACTAACCTGGACATTAGTGAAAAACTATGGCTCTATTGATCAACCATGATGAACCGTCAGACACTCCATATCGAATTCACTTCTTCACTTTTCTCCTATCTTTTTCACCCCGGGTAAGTCCTGCTACGCCATCATCGGGTCAGTTTCAGCGGGGAGCGTAACTCGTATATGGTATTTGCTTATCTTATGGCTCAATTATCGTGAATGAGCTAACAGATATAGAAAATATGGCGCTCCGACAATGGTAACGATGATTCCTGCCGGTATCTCGGACGGCTGTAGAATCAAACGCCCCAGCATATCGGCTACTATAACCATGAGTGATCCTATCAGCGCAGACGCCGGTAACAGCGCTTGATGCATCTGACCTACAAGCCTCCTGGCCAGATGCGGTCCGATCAAGCCAACAAAGCCAATGCTTCCACTAACCGCGACACAGGATCCCGCCAGTCCCACTGCAGCTCCAAGCAGAATGATCTGTTCCCTATACACCTTTGTACCTAAGCCAATCGCCGTCATCTCACCCAGATTGAGCACATTCATCGTCCCTGCCTTGGAGAATACGAACGGAAGCAGGATAACGATGAACGGAAGCAGCACCAGAACAAACTTCCAGTTTGCTCCCCATATACTTCCTGCCATCCATGTAGCCACGAATTGATACTTCTCTGGATTGATCCGAAGTGTTATCACAATCGTGGCAGCACTTATACCTGCGGCGACCGCTACGCCGGTCAGCAGCAGACGTGTCGGCAGCAAACCTTTGTGACGCTTATAGGATAAAGAGAAAATAATTACCGCTGTCAACCCCGCGCCGATCCATGCCAGTACTGGAAGCAAAAATATCGAAGCTGTACCCAAATTCGGATAGTAGGCTACGAAGACTAATACAACCAACCCCGCTCCAGCATTAATGCCCAGAATTCCCGGATCGGCAAGTGCGTTGCGAGATATACTCTGCATAATGCAGCCTGAAACCGCCAATCCGGAACCGATCAGTAATGATATAACGATGCGGGGCAAGCGAAAATCAAACAGGATTAATTGTTCCTTCTCCGACCCTCCCCCGAACAAGGTTCGAATCGTGTCCAGCGGGGAGAGACGGATGAAACCGGTATTCATGCTCAGCACAAAAGCAATAACAATGAGCAGCCCCAGAGTAATCAGGACTTTAATATTTCTTCTCTGCTTATGTCCATATTTAGGAAACATATTAGATGACACATTGTTCATACTGTTTGAGTCGACTATCGGCTTCGCCATTACAATTCCCTCCCTTCCTTGCGTGAAACGTAGAGGAAAAAGGGTACTCCAATCAGCGCGATCAAAGCACCGAGCGGAGTCTCATAGGGCGGGTTGACCATTCTTGCCGCCAGATCTGCTAAGATAACTAGTAGAGCGCCAAGTACCGCGGAGCATGGAATGATTAAACGATAATCGACTCCGACCAGCTTCCTTGTCAAATGCGGAATGATCAAGCCAACAAAGCCGACAGCACCTACAACCGAGACGGCTGCACCTGCCAGAATCAGAACGATGATAGTGCTGAACAGCTTGACCGTGCCGCTGTGCAGACCAAGCCCCTTAGCTACATCATCTCCCAAACTAAGCATCGTTATGGATCGGGACAGAATAATTGCCCCAATCACAGCCGCAATTACCCAAGGGAACATGATCTTAAGCTGCAGCCAGCTCGTACCCGCAACTCCTCCGGCATACCAGAAAGCGAGATCCTGCCCAATACGGAAAAAGAGAGCTATTCCTTCACCAAGCGCGGACAGCAATGCGGATACGGCTGCTCCAGCCAAAACGAGGCGCAGCGGCGTAAGTCCGCCCCTGACCATAGAGCCGATGCCATAGACCAGTCCTGCACCAAGACCAGCTCCAAGGAAGGAGTACAATATCAAGTATAGAAATGGCATACTCGGGAAAAAAGCATAGCAAAGTGCCAAGGCGAAGCCCGCGCCCGAATTCAATCCAAGTAGTCCTGAATCCGCAAGCGGGTTACGTGTCATTCCTTGCATAATGGCACCGGCTACGGCGAAGGAGGTGCCGACCATCGCTCCTCCGAGCACACGTGGTAATCTAAGTTCCTGTATGATCTGATGCTGTGTCAGGTCGGCATTGTAGTGGAATATCCCCTCCCATACCGTTGTAAACTTAATATCCGCCACACCGAAGGACACGGACAGGCCGATACTGAGAATCAGTGCCACTACACCTCCGATCAGAATGATTGCCGTCGCCCATGGTCGTGAACGGAATATAATTTTTTTAGCCTCTTCATTCTGTTGTGAGAGATTTAGATTTCCCATGTCAAGACTCATTTTAAGCCACCTTTACCTATCATAATTGTAGTTTAAGCATAAATGATCGCTCTTGTGAAAGCGGTCATTTATGCTTGTATTGCTGAGGACAATCATTTTATGATACTCCCTCTTAAAGGGTTGGATGCAAAATGAACCTTAACGTTCGACTGATCAATATTGGTAATACTGACACATGGCCTTCATTCTCGAATTCTTTGTATTCTGCCTTAACGCCAATGGTCGCCGAGATATTCGTCAGTCGTTCAGTCAGTGCTTGAGCTCGAGCGCAATTGCGGCATTCATGCGATTTTTCCAGTTCCCCTACACCGAAGAGCACCTGAGTATGGACATGTCCCTCTCTCGCCCGGGAAACAAAGTCCCTTTCCAAGTCCAACATATATTCTTTATTCCAGTGCAAGGACGGGCTGCCCGCAACGTAATATTGAAAAGAATCAGGCTTGCTGAACAGCGCATACACTGTGAACAATCCGCCAAGAGAATGCCCGAACAGCGCTTGCCGCTTGCGGTCGACCAGGAATTCACTCTCGACCTGCGGTTTCAGTTCCTCCTCAATGAATTGCAGAAAAGCCCCTGCCCCGCCTTGCTTAGGAAGCGGTTCGTTATTGAAACGCTTCAGAAATTCCGTCGTCGGTAACGGCATGAGGTCATAGAAGCGTTCTGGTGTAAATGGACCGTCTATCTCGTATCCAATTCCGACGATAATCGCAGGCATGCCCCCTGAAACATCCAGTCTGCGGCACTGCAATCGCAACGCTTCCACCATCGTACCAAATACAGAATTTCCATCTAACAAGTAGATAACCGGATATCCGCCAGGCGGAGGGTCTCCTATAGGGTGGCCAATCATAATCCGATAGGATCGCCGCTCCACACGTGAAGTTAATACCCATTGCTCGGCGTTAGGAATATCCACCTTACGACCTAAAAGGCCAGCATGCACTGTTTCTGGTATGATACTTTCCATCGATAACCCTCCTATTTTGTCAGGAACTGTACCACATCATCGATGATTTTTTCATAAGCAATCAGACCGCTTCCAAGCCAGTATCCGCTGTCCACTTTATAGACATGTCCCTGCTTAACAGCAGGCATGCTTTTCCAGATCGGGCTATCCATCATCGTACGGTCTCCCCCTTGATCGATGACGAATATATAATCCGCATCTAGTTTGGGAATAATCTCCAGTGAGAGATTGGCGCTGTTTGCATCCCCAATTAGCTTCGTTTTACCCAGTCCCAGCTCCTGATGAAGCACATATCCCGCCAAATAGTTGCCTCCCATCATATTGACCCCTTTAGGTGCAAAACGTATAATCGCAACCTTTTTATTCTCCACAATCTTACTCAATTTCTCTTTAGCTTCTTTTATTTTCTCACGATAAGTCTGCAATGCTGAATCAGCTTCAGCAGACTTGCCTAGCAGATCTCCAATAGTCGTAAGCGACTTCTCGATATTCCCGGAAGCATTTTTGAAAACATAGGTTGGCGCAATCTTCGAATAGCTTTCATAGACTCCATTTGCTGCGAAAGTCTCCGTCTGCAAGATGATGAGGTCTGGGTGATACGACATTATCACCTCAGGCGAAGGCAACCCTTCTGAAAAGTCGAGTATTGGAATATTACTCAACTTCTCTAACCAATCACGATGTCCGTCCCTGGCATTAGAATATCGTGCAACAGGGTATACTCCCAGTTTCAACAAAGACTCCTCCAGGTAAGGTGCAATAATCTTCTCCGGAGTGCCGGATAGCTTGACCTCATGCCCAAGTTCGTCCGTTATTGTTCGTTCTTGGACTTCTTCACTGCTGCCCCCCTTGGCGGATTCGGCAGATGCTTCCACCTCTACAGTCTGATTATGCTGTTCACGTGTAGTGGCATCGCTCTCGGTCTTGGTGCCGCAGCCAGCCAGCAGGCTCCCTATAATTACGCAGCTCAATAGAGCCGACGATAGAGTCTTCCATCTCTTTTTTCTTGTTACCCAAAGTCTTGACATGATATATCCCCCTTAGTTGATAATGATTATCAATCGACTTTGAGTATACTTATTTTGCTAAGGATTCGCCATAGCCATAATCCAGAAGTATATTTGGACAATTTCCAGTAAATAAGAGCAGCGCTTCGTCAAGAGTGCCAACCGTCGACGAAAACTTGCCTTCGTCCCTAGCCTTTGACCCACGTGCTTGACACGGAGCCTCTACGGGCGTGATGTATGCGTTGAAACGCCGAGCTCATTGATACAGACTATCAGAAGTTTTCAGCTGCACTTATACCTACTATTAACAATGTATTAGGTGTTCGGCTGCCTGAGCTTCGTAAAATAGCAAAAAAAATTGTAAAGGGTGACTGGCGCACTTACCTTGAAACTGCAAAAGATGAATATTTTGAGGAAATCATGCTGCAAGGTATGGTCATTGGCTATGTTAAGACGGACATTGAAGAACTCCTGTCTTATGTGGCTTTGTTCGTGCCAAAAATTGATAATTGGTCGGTATGTGACAGCTTTTGTACAGGTCTAAAATTTACAAAGGAAAATAAAGAGCGTGTATGGGAATTTTTACAACCCTATCTGTCTTCTAAGAAAGAATATGAGATAAGATTTGGAGTGGTTATGCTCTTAGACTTTTATATCGAGACTGAATACATCGAAAGGGTGCTAAACCTCCTGGATCGTGTAAAGCATGAAGGGTTTTATGCCAAAATAGCGGTTGCGTGGGCTGTCTCTATCTGTTATGTGAAGCTTCCCGATTCGACAATGGAATATTTGAGAAACAACACGCTCGATGATTTTACCTATAATAAAGCCTTGCAAAAAATTACGGAATCTAAACGTGTGGATAAAGAAACAAAAAATCTCATCCGCAGTATGAAACGGGGGCAGTAAAGTAAGAAGCGGTCAATGAAATTGAAACAACATGAAAAATAAGTTGGCATTTGAAATGTGTACGTTTTGCGTATCACTACGATTTTATTTACAAAAAACCTGAACTGATTTAACATTACATAATTACCATAGTAATCCAACCAATTAAAATTTTGTCATGTGTTCTATGCATTTTCATTATCCCTCTTATCTTTTCTTTTTCTCTTTCTTCCATCGTGCATATTTTTCAGTCATGCACACGGCACATGGCCTAAAACCTGCTGATATAGCCGTCTGTTCATCGGCAAAAAACACGCGATGTTTAACGTATCCACCTTTTGCCATAGCTCTAAGCGCTGAGGGGCAATCTAATCTTCCATATAATTTACTCCGTTGATATCCACCAAAAACACCCGGTGTATCACTTTGATATGGACGCATATCAGCACCTAACAGGGTAAATATCTTTTTTCCATTTTCAGCACTTTCCACATTATCTTTACACATGCAATCACTTCCTATTATCTTTACGGTTCGAACCCTGTCTGGCTCACATAAACCTGATTTTCTGGAAAGGTTTTTATAAATCTTTTATATACTTTTTTAATAACTTGCGGTCCATACCATTCTTCTAAATCAAGTTGGATATACTTTTTTTCAATTCCAAGTTTTCTTGTGCGTTTTCCTCCACTGCCATCACCCTTAAAGTAGTCATCAATACATATCCGATCGACGAATGGCTTCAATTTCTCAGAAAAATATTCTCCACTCGGTAATATGGGTGCTATCGCCACTTGGGTCGGTATTCCCGCATCCACTAATTTTTCCAATGTCTTAAAGCGTGCCTGAATAGGAGGTGCCTCTGGAGTAAAATGTTTACGTATCGTTTCCGAATCCGTTTCAATCGTCATACTTACTCGGACTCTATCCTTTAAAAGTTGCAGCAAATCGACATCTCGACTTACAAGTGGGCTTCTCGTCTGTACTAATAAGAAGTCAGGAGGATCTTCTGCCATAACCTCTAATAACGATCGAGTCACTTTTTCCTTATGCTCCACGGGTTGATAAGGGTCTGTGCTTGATGACATAAAAATTGTCACATTCCCCTTGGCTTTGGCGCGATGAAGCTCCTTGCTTAATAAATTCGCAGCTCCGTTTTTAACATCAACCCAATTCCCCCATTCCCCTTCTCGAAAGAGGGAAACAGGCATTTGGCGTACATAGCAATATGAACACCCAAATGAACAGCCTGTGTAAGGATTTAGTGAATGAGTATATCCAGAAAGAAAGCCTGTACCTTTATTAAGAATGGTTTTCGGGTTTTTATAGAACAATTCACTTTTCATGACGGAATCTCCTTTCCATTCATTGTACGACAGTAATCACTCATCGTTAGATGAGGTTTGTCTTTCCAGATCCAAAAGCAATGTCTTCATTTCTAATCCGCCACGATAGCCGGTTAATGATCCATCCTTTCCTACTACACGATGACACGGTACAGTAATTAATACCGGATTAGCTCCAATCGCCGCCCCTACAGCTCGAACAGCTGCTGGTTTATTTATATCATTTGCAATGTCGGAATAGGATTTAGTCTGTCCGTACGGAATTTCACAAAGCGCGTTCCAGACTGCAAGCTGGAATGCTGTTCCATTATAATCAAATGGAACAGTAAAGGTTTTCCGTTTTCCCTCTAGATATTGGGTGAGTTCAACAGCATAGGGTTCAAGCTTTTCATCATTTTCAACAAGAGAACTTCCCTGAAAACGTTTCTTAGCCCATTCGGACAATTCTTCGAATGGTTTGTTCTGTGAACCTACAAACACAAGCCCCTTAGATGTTGAAGCAATATAAAAATTCAACTCCTTAAACTTTAGTAAAGACCAATAAAGGGTTGGTTTATTCTTTGTTTCCATTTTACATCTCCTCCATTTTACTCATTTGACGAAATTGTGCTGGTATCTGTCCGGTTTTCTTTTTAAATAAAGTAATAAAATAGGGCGTGTTAGGCATACCTACACATATGGCGATATCCGCAATCATTTTATTTGTTTGAATCGAGTACTTTTTAGCCGCGTTTAATCGAACCTGTTGTATATACTCAACTGGCGTAATACCTTTAATCTTTTTAAACGTTCGATGCAGATGATATGGACTCCCGTGAGCAATATCCCCTAACGTTTCTAAAGTTAATGTTTCGGTGAAATTTTTATCAATGTATTCCGTAATAAGAGCACCCATTCACTATCAGGCAATTTCTCATTAGTAGGCTTGCAACGTTTACAAGGGCGAAAATTTGCCTGGAGAGCTTGTTCTACGTTTTGAAAAATACGTACATTTTCTTTTTTTGGAACACGGGATTTGCAAGACAGATCCCCGTGGTTTTTACAGCATAGAAAAATTGCTCATTGTACGATGCATCATTGTCTATGATTGCTTGCCACTTTTCATCTGTCATCATGTCCATGTCATTCAAAATTCCATTCTCATGACTCTCTTGATATTCATTATTAATATTGTCCTTCATTCACTTCACCTCCCCTTACATTACATCCTCTATAAATTCAGAATGGATGATTCTAGGTATAAAATAGCAAGATATTGAAATTTATAATTTACTTAGAATCATGAAAAATGACCCCAAGACCGAATCGTTCTCCAGAAGTAACCGTACTTACTCCATGACGAACCGTATTTTTGTAATATCCTTTTTTGCCAAGAGAAGGTCTATGGTTAGTAGGAAAGATTAGTGCACTGCCTTGTTCCAAAGTAATCACATGCCCTCTACTCTGAGCACGAGGAATTTGTTCCACTAATAGGGATTCACCGCCGCAAAAGTCTTTATCTCTTTGATTTAATACAAATACTACTTGAAACGGGAAAAATACGTCTCCGTATAAATCTTGGTGCAAGCAATTAAACCCTCCCGTTTCATACTTTAAAATTAAGGGTGTCGGTCTAGTTTGTTCATGTTCTTCACATGTTTTCAAAAAATCTTGAAGATTAACCGGAAATTGTTCTGGTTTCTTCAAATATCCCAACCATCTATTTGCTGTTTTGGCCAACTCTGGATAAAAGGATTCTCTTAAACTTTGGATGATGTCGGGTAATGGATAGGAAAAGTATTTGTACTCCCCATTCCCAAAGCGATATCTCGTCATATTGATTGTTGTTCTGTATGATTCTTCCTCTTTATAAAGCCCCATAAAGAATTCACATTCATCTTTTGTTAAAATTGCTGGAAGCTTTGCAAATCCTTGCTCATCTAATTCGTTTTGAATTGCTCCCCAATATAAACTTTTTACACGTGTTTTTATATCCTGGACCATTTTTATATCCTCCTATTTAGGATTATTGATAACTAACACTATAACCTCATCAATAAGAAAAAATAAGGCTTTTAGAATGTAATAGCAAGATAGTGAAATGAATCAAGATAATTATGTGATAAAGTAACAAGGGTGTTGATTATCCAGTATGATCCA